>CAZDAN010000315.1:0-1505 GCA_964503565.1 uncultured Bacteroides sp. | reverse complement strand
CAGCAACAGCTGCAGCAGCAGGTTCAATACCATATTCTTCCTTCAGGATAGTTGCCAGTTCATTAACTTCTTTAACTGTCAAGTTAACCAATTGTTCTGCAAAAGCTTTCAAATCTGCCATTTTCTTATAATTTTAATGTTTGTTTTTTACTGATTTTTATTATTCTCTTTCACCCAGAGTCTTAAGAACTCCGTGAAGGGTGTTTCCACCTGATTGGAGAGCCGAAACAACGTTCTTGGCCGGAGATTGCAACAAAGCAACAATGTCGGCGATAACTTCGTTCTTGCTCTTGATGCTTGTCAGTGCATCCAACTGTTCTGCTCCTATATAGAAGCTTTCCTCTGCATAAGCAGCCTTAAGACCCGGAATACCGTCCTTGGCAACCTTCTTCAGCATCTTGGCCGGCACGTTCGCAGTGTTGGTGAACAACACAGCAGTTGTACCCTTCAAACAGCCATAAAGAGGAGAGAAATCTCCTTCAAGGCTTTCAAGAGCTTTGTGAAGGAGGGTGTTCTTAACGAGCACCATTTTCACTTCAGACTTGAAACACTCTCTTCTCAATGCGCTTGTATCTGCGGCATTCATAGCCGTAGCATCAATCAGATAGAAGTGTCCGTATTCGTTAATAGTCTCAGCAAGCTGAGCAATAATTGCGTTTTTATCTTCCTTTCTCATGATCTTCCACTAATTAAACGTTTTCATCAATAGACTTGGGATCAACCTTGATACCCTTACTCATCGTACTTGAAAGATAAATACTCTTAATATATGTACCCTTAGCTGCAGCAGGTTTCAACTTGATAATGGTAGAAATAAATTCTTTTGCATTATCACGAATAGCCTCGGGAGAGAAAGAAACTTTACCGATTGAGGTATGTACAATACCGGTCTTGTCAACCTTAAAGTCAATCTTACCCTGCTTTACTTCGCGCACAGCTTTAGCAACATCCATAGTCACAGTACCACTCTTAGGATTCGGCATCAAACCACGGGGGCCTAACACACGACCGAGGGCACCAATCTTACCCATGATAGAAGGCATAGTGATGATCACATCCACATCCGTCCATCCACCTTTGATCTTTTCGATGTACTCGTCAAGACCAACATAGTCAGCACCTGCTTCTTTCGCAGCAGCTTCAGCATCGGGTGTACAAAGAGCCAACACTCGAGTCACCTTACCAGTACCATGAGGCAATGAAACCACGCCACGCACCATCTGGTTAGCTTTACGAGGGTCAACACCCAAACGTACGTCAATATCCAATGAAGCATCGAACTTGGTGAAAGTAATTTCCTTTACCAACTCAGCAGCTTCTTTCAGTGAGTATGCTTTCCCTGCTTCAATTTTAGCTGCAGCCAACTTTTGATTTTTTGTCAGTTTACTCATCTTAATTGAAGTTTTTAATTGTTACCGGGGAACTCACCTTTTACAGCGATACCCATACTTCTTGCTGTACCTGCTACCATAGTCATAGCAGCTTCCACTGTGAAACAGTTCAAG
>CAZDAN010000314.1:0-1538 GCA_964503565.1 uncultured Bacteroides sp. | reverse complement strand
TTCCTACCTATCGCAATTACCTGAGTGCTGTACAAGGTAAGGTCAATGCTGAAGTGTTTGCCCGTTTTCAAGCTGATCCGGCAGGTGACAATTATCACTATAGCCGTGGTCGGGATTATGATGAACAGCAACTTCCTATTCTTGAACGTTATAAATACATCAATAATCCCGAAGGCAATTCTGTTTCTTCCGAAGATTCTCCTGAGAGTTACGACATTTCCTATAAGCGTACTCCTGATATCGAGGACATTAACCAGGACTACACGTTGGGAGAGTATGAGAAGTATTATCAATACCATATCAGTATGCGTCCCGAAGATTTACAAGTCGGACGCAACTATATTGTGGACAAGCGAGTTAGTAACGTAAAGTTACGCAACGGTAAGACGGAAGAGGCTACGTGGTATCAGTTCCGTATTCCGGTGGATGAGTATGAAAAGGCTGTTGGGGGCATCAATGGTGTGAACTCCATCCGTTTCATGCGGATGTATTTGACAAATTTTGAACAACCCGTTGTGCTTCGTTTTGCGACTCTCGACCTGATTCGTGCCGAATGGCGTACTTATGAGCAACCTCTTTATAATACAGTTACGGCTCCTACTATTAGTGGATCTGTGAATGTATCTTCGGTTAACATTGAAGAAAATGGTGACCGCGAGCCTGTGAACTATGTGTTGCCTCCAGGCATCAGCCGCGTACTTGATCCCAGTCAGCCCCAGCTTCGACAGGATAACGAACAGGCTCTCTGCATTAAGGTGACGGATTTGAATACCGGTGATGCACGTGCTATCTATAAGAATATCAACATTGACTTGCGCCAATATAACCGCTTGCAGATGTTCACCCATGCCAATGCTTTTATCAACGACGTTACGGGATTGCAGGATGGCGAGGTTTCGGTCTTCATCCGTTTGGGATCGGACTATAAGAACAATTTCTATGAATACGAAATTCCTTTGAAACTGACTCCTGAAGGTAAGTATGATAAGTTCTCCAGTACGTCAGCCACTGCCGTGTGGCCCGAAGAGAACATGCTGAACATCGACTTCAGTGTATTCACCAACCTGAAGAAGGCGCGTAATATAGCTCGCGGAGTACCCGGCTCAGGAGTGAGCTATACCACTCTTTATTACGAATATGACCCTAATCAGCCAAAGAATAAAGTGAGCGTGATGGGTAATCCTTCGTTGGGCGAGGTGAAGACGGTGATGATTGGTGTACGCAACAATGCTCGCAGTAAGAAATCTGTAGAGGTTTGGGTGAACGAGTTACGTCTGCAGGATCCTGCCATTGATGGTGGTTGGGCGGCACAGGGTAATTTGAATGTGCAGCTTTCCGATTTGGGAAGTGTGAATCTGGCTGCTCATGTAGAGACGGCCGGATTCGGTGGCTTGGAGGAAAAAGTGAGCGAACGCCGTATGGATAATTACTATCAATATGCTTTTACCTCCAATTTTGAGGCCGGTCGCTTTTTACCCGAGAAAGCTAAGGTGAGTCTGCCTCTTTATTTATCATAAAACAAAGAAAAAAAGTAGCCC
>CAZDAN010000313.1:0-1559 GCA_964503565.1 uncultured Bacteroides sp. | reverse complement strand
TAATTTTGTATTTATGACAAAGATAGAAAACGAAATCCAGTACGCTTGGGCAGAACAAAGGGTTGAAGAATTGTTGCCATTAGTGAACGACAATACCCCGACGGACGACCCCAATTACATTGAATTGGTATTGCTTTCCAATTTGGTAGCTGACTATTCTGAGGAACATTATGCCGTAGGGGAACCAACCTTGGTTGACGTCATAAAATTGCGGATGTACGAGATGGGATTGACACAAGCAGGACTTGCCAAGTTGCTCAACATCAGCGCATCAAGGATAAGCGAAATTCTTTCTTGCAAAAGTGAACCTACACTGAATATTGCAAGAGCAATCAGTAAAACATTGAATATTTCTCCGAATATCGTGTTAGGAGTATAAAGCTATGGCCAGCAAAGACAAAACCGTATATGTGTGCTCGAAGTGCGGAAACGACTCGCCCAAATGGGTGGGGAAGTGTCCGGCTTGCGGGGCTTGGAACTCGTATGTAGAACAGGTGGTGCGCCGCGAATCGCCCATGCAACAGGCACGGGCGGCAACAACGGGTGCCTTCGTGACGGGCAAGCCCAAACCGTTGCCTTTCCGCGAAATAGAGGCGGGAGACGAGGTGCGCATCGACATGAACGATGCCGAACTGAACCGTGTGTTGGGTGGCGGACTGGTGCCCGGCTCCATGGTGTTGCTCGGTGGTGAACCAGGCATCGGAAAGAGTACACTGGTGCTACAAACGGTGCTGCGCATGACCGACCGACGCATCCTCTACGTGAGTGGTGAGGAGAGTCCGCGCCAACTGAAGCTGAGAGCCGAACGCATCAGCCACACGCCGTCGGACGATTGCCTGATTGTGTGCGAAACCTCCTTGGAGCAAATCTATACCCACATAAAGAACGTGAAGCCCGACGTGGTCATCATCGACTCCATACAGACCATCTCGACCGAGATTGCCGACTCGTCGCCGGGAAGCATCACACAGGTGCGCGAGTGTGCGGCCTCCATCCTGAAGTTTGCCAAGGAGAGCGGAACACCGGTGATACTGATAGGCCATATCAATAAGGAAGGCACACTGGCGGGACCCAAGGTGTTGGAACACATCGTAGATACGGTGCTCCAGTTCGAGGGCGACCAGCACTATATGTACCGCATCCTACGGAGTATCAAGAACCGCTTTGGAAGTACGGCCGAACTGGGTATCTACGAAATGCGTCAGGACGGACTCCGCCAAGTGAGCAATCCCAGCGAACTGTTGCTCAGTAGTGAGCACGAGGGAATGAGCGGGGTGAGCGTGGCCTGCACCATCGAGGGAGTGCGCCCCTTCCTCATCGAGACACAGGCGCTGGTGAGCACCGCGGCCTACGGCACTCCGCAACGCTCGGCCACAGGATTCGACACGCGACGCATGAACATGCTGTTGGCCGTGTTGGAAAAAAGGGTCGGCTTCAAGCTGGCTCAGAAGGATGTCTTCCTGAACATTGCCGGAGGCCTTCGGGTGAACGACCCGGCCATCGACCTGGCCGTCATTACCGCCATCCTCAGCAGCAACATGGATGCACCCGTTGAACAC
>CAZDAN010000312.1:0-1573 GCA_964503565.1 uncultured Bacteroides sp. | reverse complement strand
GCCGACATCGACCGCTGGCACCGCCAGCGCGGGTTCCGCTCGGTGGGCTACCACTTCCACATCACCCTCGACGGCCGCATCGAGACGGGCCGCCCCTACGACGAGGAGGGTGCTCACACACAGGGGTGGAACAAGCGTGCCATAGGCATCAGTTACGCAGGCGGAACAGATGCCGACGGCCTTCCCGCCGACACCCGAACACCCGAGCAGCGCGAAGCCCTGAAACAGCTCATCATCCGTCTGCACACCGAGCATCCCGAACTGGTACACCTCTACGGCCACCGCGACCTGGCCCGCAAGGCTTGCCCCTGCTTTGACGCACGGCGCGAATATCGCAGGCTGTTGGAACCTGAAACTTGAAACTTGGAACCTGAAACTTTAAACTTTAAACCTTTAACTTTTAATTTTTAATTTTTAATTTTTAATTTTCAACTTTTAACTCCCAACCCCATGCCACGAATCAAGAAAGGTCTCGACTACTACAGCTTCCCCACCGATACGTTCCACGACCTGCGTATCAAGCGCTTGCGCCGCAAATGCCGCAACAACGGAATGCTGGTCTATTTCTACCTCATCACCGAAGCCTATCGCACAAGCGGATACAGCGTGAACGTAGGCGAAGAGCTGGTGATGGACATCTCGGAATACTTCTACCTCACCGACGAGGAGGTGGAGAAAATCATCCTCACCTGCTGTACCGAAGGTCTCTTTGACCTCAATCTCTACAAGAAGTACAACGTGCTTACCTCCACCGAACTGCAAGAACACTACGCCGAAATCTGCATACGCCTGCGCCGCAGCAGTATCAACATCCGACCCGAGCACCTGCTCATAAACAAGCCGGAACCATACCAAAGAAACAAGACGCAAAAGACTGAGGATAAAGCCGTTGAGACAGATAAGCAGGGAGAGGAGAAACAGGATATGTCCTTCCAATGTCCTTCCATAAGTACACAAATGAAAAGAAATGAAATGAAAAGAAAAGAAATGAAACCTCTCCCCTCTATCCCCTCTCCCGAAAGCGGAAGAGGGGAAGCTGTGGCGGCGGCGGAGGAGGAGATTCCTTTGGAGAAGATGATGATGAAGGAGGAGGAGGAGGAAAGAGTCCTCCCCTGCCCCAACACCCCCTGTCCGCGCGGCGAAGGAAGGAACTACACCGGCATGGTGGAGGCCCTGCAACGCCTCCGCATCGACGTGAAGGACATCAACGCCATCCTCAAGCTGAGCAACTTCGGCGAGGTGGGCGACCCCGCCTGGCGTGCCCTCTACACCCTCGGCGGCGCCCCTCCCGGACAGTTCCGCCAACCGGCAAAGTACATCTACAGCGTCATCCAGAAGGCGCGGCAGCAGCAGAGAGGAGGTGTGGTCGTATGAAACCACTCACCTTTTCCCAGCTGGCCCGCCTCTACTTCGAGGGCTACTCCACCGTGTGGGCACGCAAACAGATGCTGCGCCTCCTGATGGCCAACCCCGTGCTGAAAGCCGAATTCGAGGGTATGGAATACAGAAAACGCCTGTTCCGCTTCACCCCCCGACAAATCGAGACCATCTACGAGCAGTTGGGCGAGCCGTA
>CAZDAN010000311.1:0-1581 GCA_964503565.1 uncultured Bacteroides sp. | reverse complement strand
CCAGTAATACGGCACCGTTGTATTGCAACGTACCTTTGGTGCTGACGCTTCATGATGTCATCTTTATGGAAAAGCGTCGAGGGAAGAAGAGTTCATCGCTGTACCAACAGATGGGATGGTTCTATCGTCGGTGGAATGTACCACGCATTCTCAACAAGTGTCATCAAATCATAACTGTGTCGCATTTCGAAGCTGGCCGCATCAGCTGCATCATGAACTTGCCTGTTGAGAAGATTCTCACAGTATATAACGGATTCAGCCGACATTTCAAACCGTTTGAACCCGATGAGTGTGTCAAGACCGTAACCAACTATTGCGAAACCCCACACTACTTCTTTTTTTTGGGAAATACCGACCCGAAGAAGAATACCTTGCGCACCTTGAAGGCTTATTCCCTGTACTTGCAACAAGTAAAGGAGAATCCGTCCCTGCTGTTGATTGCAGACTTGGACGAAACCGTCATTGACACCTATCTGCAGGAAGGAAATATAGTCCACATCAAACCTTACTTAAGATACCCCGGCTATATACCCAATACCGACTTGCCTGCCATCTATAGTGGAGCCACCGCCTTCATCTACACCTCGTTGCGCGAAAGTTTCGGTATTCCCATACTGGAAGCAATGGCATGTGGCACACCGGTTATCACCTCCAATACATCGGCCATACCTGAAATAGCCGGTGAAGGAGCTATTCTTGTTGACCCCACCGATGAGCAAGCTATTGCAACAGAAATGCTGCGCATCGAACAAGACGAACCCTTTTACCATCTACAAGTGGCTTACGGCATTGAACGGGTAAAATGCTTCTCGTGGCAGAATACGGCGAAGGAACTCTTAACCATCTATCAATCAATAAAGTGAAGCCTATGTTCGACAGTTGGAAAAACAAGATAAAGAGCAATCCTCGGATGAAAGAGCGGGTCATACACATGTTGATGCATCCTATTCAAGCACGTCCTCGTCTGTGGCTCCGCCTTTTTCAATGGGCATATATGAAGCGTGGCAAGCATTCTGTCATCTATCGCAGTGCACGAAAGGACATTGTACCTTTCAATCACTTCTCGTTAGGCTGTTATTCCGTTGTGGAAGACTTTTCATGCATCAACAATGCCGTAGGAGACCTTCACATCGGACATCATACGCGCATCGGACTGAACAACACCATCATCGGTCCGGTCAGCATAGGCAATCACGTCAATCTTGCGCAAGGAGTTGTTGTGTCCGGACTGAACCACAACTTTCAAGACACCACAAAACGCATCGATGAACAAGGCATTTCCACCTCACCCATCACCATCCATGACGATGTCTGGGTAGGAGCCAATTCCGTCATCACAGCCGGTGTCACCATTGGTCGGCATAGCGTAGTGGCTGCAGGAAGCGTAGTAACCAAAGATGTGCCAGAGTACACTGTCGTTGCAGGAACTCCGGCGCGAGTGATAAGGAAGATGAAAGAGTAAAACGGGATTTGTATTTTTAGTTCCTGATTATTCTTCTTCCTCCAACGACGTAAATGCCCTTTTCAAGTCCTTCAAGCGAAGTGGCTTGTCGTCGAATCAATCGGCCTTGCAAATCATAT
>CAZDAN010000310.1:0-1589 GCA_964503565.1 uncultured Bacteroides sp. | reverse complement strand
ACGCAGGCCATGCATAAGTGCCGCATTCCCTTGGAGAGCGATTCGCTCATCAATGGGGCGGTAGAATACTATGCCAATAGCGACGACCGTCATCGGTTGGCCTTATCTTTATTATATAAGGGGCTGGTGCATAAACAGAACCATCAGGTGGAGCAGGCCGTGGAGGCTTTTGTGAAAAGTGAACAGGCGTTTGAAGGGGTGGAGGATGACCAGTACAAGGCGTTGCTGTACAATCATTATGCATCGTTGTTGATGAGGCAGAATATGTTTGATGAGTCTTTAACACTTTACAAAAAAACGCTCCTATTTGAGTTGAAAGGTGATTCTGCTCATTATGTGATTTCTACTTATGGACAAATAGCCAATCTTTTTGAATTATTAGGAATTACAGATAGTGCCAAAGCTTATTATGAATGTGGCTTGTCGTATGCGGACAATACGGAAATGAAGAATAAAATAAACTATTTCCTTCTGCTACAGAATTATGCCATGTTTTTGATTGGGAGGGATGAATATGCTGAATCCGAACAACTGTTGACGGAATGCCTTGAGAAGATGACAGATTCCAATTATCTTCATACGTTGTATTCCGCCCTGACCACGCTCTATTACGAAAAACAAGAGTATAAAACAGCTTTGTCTTACGGTAGGCGGATTTTGGGAAGTAATGATAGCCTGACGGTGTTTGGCGGTTATCTGCGGCTGTGTAAAATATACCGAAAGTTGGGGGAAATGGATTCGGCCTTTCATTATCACAATCTGTATCGTCAATATGACAGTGACATCACTTTGCGACGCCAAACAGCCAAGGTGGCCGCTATTCCGAATAGGATAAAAAACGTGCAATTAGTTGCTGAAAATAGGAACTTGACTGGATGGAAACTGTGGTTGTTAGTGTCCCTTACGGGAGTAGTGGCAGTGTCAATCGTCATTTATGTCTGTATCAGACGGCGGCATTGCTTTGAACAGGTTGAAAAGGAACGGGAATTGACGGAGTCTCAAACGTCGTTGCTTGAAACGAAGACTTCGTTGACCGATACACAGAACTTATTGACCAAGACAAAGGTGGATTTGGGACAGATGAAGGGGGTATTGACCCATCAGGCCAATGCTCTCAATCGGGTGAAACTCTGTCTGGAAGAGCAGAAGAAAAAACATCAGGAGGAAATCAAACAGTTAAAGGAGAGTGTCAAGAAACAGGAGGACGATATTCAGAAACTGAAAGCGAACGACCGTAGCAGGAACCAAACCGAATCGGAATTGAAACAGAATGTAAAGACGCTTGGAAAGCAATTGAAAGTGCAGACCGACAAATTGCAGCATGTGGAGCATCAGCGTGAGATAGACCAGCGGATAGAACACTTTATGCTGTGTGGACGCGATGCAGTGGCGGTGGACTTGTTGTTGCAATTGAGGCAACCGAATGAGAGAACGTCGCGCTTCGACATCAAACCTTCAAGCTATCTTCCCTTGCTGAAGGTGTTGCTCGAGCAGGAGAATCCTGCATTGCACCGGAAGTTGGACGATTGTGGATTGGAACGGAAGAAGCTGACGATGTGTTACCTGATAGCCCTCGGCTTGGACGATGT
>CAZDAN010000309.1:0-1590 GCA_964503565.1 uncultured Bacteroides sp. | reverse complement strand
ATAAATACTTATCAAATACTTTCATCACTCACTCGCGAGCATTGGCCAAGTTGAGAATGTGACAGGCAACGAGGGCGGCCGTCTCTGTGCGCAAGCGGGAACGGCCAAGGCTGATGGGTTGGAATCCGTGTTCGATGGCCATTTGCACCTCCTCGCGACTGAAATCTCCTTCGGGTCCTATCATCACCAAAGCGTCTTCACCCGGCCTCAGCGCGTGTTTCAACAGGGGTTTTGCGTCTCCTAAGTCATCGTAGCAATGAGCGATGAACTTCTGCCCCGTGCGCTCTTGACGGACAAAGCGGGCAAAGTCGGTCATCTCATTCAAGATGGGCTTCAGCGGCTTGAGGGACTGCTTGACGGCGGAGACGAGGATTTTCTCCACCCGCTCCGTCTTGATGACTTTGCGTTCGGAGAATCGGCAATTCAGAAATGTCAGTTCAGAAAAGCCTATCTCGGTGGCCTTCTCGGCAAACCACTCTACCCTATCCATATTCTTGGTAGGAGCCATGGCAATGTGCAAATGTCCCGTCCACAAGGGGGCAGGGGTCTCCTTACTCAACACACGGAAAAGGCATCGCTTGGGCGACACCAGCGTAAGCTCGGCTTTGTAGAAGTGGCCATGACCATCGGTTATGTCGATGTATTCGCCCTCCGTCATGCGAAGCACGCGGGCACAATGGGCGGCCTCGTCGGCAGGGAGTTCGGGGCAGTTGTCAATCTCGGGTACGTAGAACATGCTGTTCAATTATGAATTATGAATTATAAATAATGACTGCATAAGCAGATGAGGAGGTTATGCTCGAACCAATTATGACGAATGTTTCTCGCGACGCGATATTTCATCGCGAAGTTGGGCTGCCAGTTCGTAGTTTTCCTCGCGGATGGCACGCGAAAGGGCTTCGCGAAGCACATCTATCTCGACCGATGACACCGGAATGGAGATGGAGCCATGGCCATCATCGAGGATATGTTCGTGGGAAATCAAACTTTCGTAGGTATATATGGGTGCCTGACAACGCAACGCGAGGGCTACAGCATCGCTGGTACGCACTTCCACCTGAATAACTTGTCCATACTGTTCAAGTTCCAACCGGGCATAATAAACGCCATCCACCACCTTATATATAATTACTTCGCGCAAGGAGATATTCAGCGATTGCCACGAATCTATGCACACATCGGCCAACAATGGACGAGGCACATATACACCGCGCATCACCACCAATATGGATTGCGCCTCGAAAGGCCCCACCATCACCGACAGTTTGCGATGGGTTCCGTCCACCTCGCGCAACATCAGAAAGAACGGATGCTTGCCCGATATACCTTGGGTGACATCCTCTATCTCCAATCTAACTTTTGTATTCGACATATATTTAACGATACACAAGAAAAAACGTTTCGACTATCAACATTCACCTATTACCCTCCATTAACACTTGAAAAAGCCATGAGGTTCACTTTCACAACCAATGGAAAGAGGAGTGCACAGGGGTGTTGTGCCTGCAAAAATAATGCAAACTGAGAGAATAACAAAGAAAAGAAGAAAAAACTCTTCATCGGAATGATAAAGAGCTTCAAACTTACATA
>CAZDAN010000308.1:0-1590 GCA_964503565.1 uncultured Bacteroides sp. | reverse complement strand
CAGCTGGTTATCACACTGAGTACTCAGGCATGGGATTCGGATTCTTCTATTTGGCTGAATACCTGAACCTCTTCATCGTAGCAGCTATCGCCTCCACCGTGTTCTTAGGTGGATGGATGCCTTTGCACATCCCCGGACTGGATGGTTTCAACACGGTGATGGACTACATCCCTGGCTTCGTGTGGTACTTTGGCAAAGCCTTTTTCGTTGTCTTCCTTATGATGTGGATGCGTTGGAGTTTCCCTCGTCTGCGAATTGACCAGATTCTGATTCTCGAATGGAAGTACCTGGTGCCCATCTCCATGATAAACCTGTTGCTGATGGCCGTCATCGTGACATTAGGATGGCATTTTTAATGAAGGAGACCCTCCCCCGACCCCTCCCTCTATGGAGGGGAGGTAAGACTCCTATAATAAATAAAATGAATAGTGATAATTAACATAAATGATTGACAGGACTATCCTTTCTCCCCTCCATAGAGGGAGGGGTTTGGGGTGGGTCTGAATAACGAATATGAACAACAATAACTATTTCGGTACGCTCTTCAGTGGACTCTGTAGTCTGGGTACAGGCTTGAAGACCACCATGAAGGAGTTCTTCACAAAGAAGATAACCGAGCAATATCCCGAAAACCGCAAGGAGTTGCACATCTCCGAACGCTTCCGTGGCACACTGACCATGCCACACAACGAAGCAAACGAGCACCAGTGCATAGCCTGTGGTCTTTGCCAAAACGCCTGCCCCAACGGTACCATCCGTGTAGTGAGCGAAATGGTGGAAACAGAGGACGGCAAGAAGAAAAAGCAGTTGGTACGCTACGAGTACAATCTCGGTTCGTGCATGTTCTGCCAACTGTGTACCAACGCCTGTCCTCACAATGCCATTGTCTTCAGCAACGAGTTTGAAAACGCCGTGTTTGACCGTAGCAAACTCATCCTCACACTGAATAAGCCCGGCAGCAAAGTGGCGGCAAAGAAATCATAATTCATAACTAATCATTCAGAATTAAAAGACATGACTCTTGAAACTGTAGTATTTTATTTCCTGGCAGCATTCATCGCTGTATGCTCGGTGCTGACGGTGACCACCAACCGTATCATGCGCGCAGCCACCTGTCTGCTGCTCGTGCTCTTCGGCACGGCGGGCATCTATTTCCTGTTAGGATACACCTTCCTTGGTTCGGTACAGATTATGGTCTATGCCGGAGGTATCGTGGTACTCTATGTATTCTCCATTCTACTCACCAGCGGTAAAGGTGATGTGGCCGAAGGATTGAAACGAGACAAGTTCTTAGCCGGATTGGCCGCAGCCATAGCGGGTGCAGGCATCGTGGTATTCATCACGTTGAAACACAAGTTTCTGGCTCCCACCGAACTTCTTCCCACCGAAATCAACATCAAGCTCATCGGACAGCAGATGCTTTCTGGTGACAAGTATGGCTACTTGCTTCCCTTTGAGGCCGTCAGCGTCCTGTTGCTGGCCTGCATTGTGGGAGGCATCCTGATTGCACGTAAACGTTAAAATAGAGAGGAGAAAATGATATGATACACATGGAATATTACCTCATCGTGTCGGCTATCATGTTCTTTG
>CAZDAN010000307.1:0-1612 GCA_964503565.1 uncultured Bacteroides sp. | reverse complement strand
ACCCCCGCTTATGATAGGGTCAGGTTGTTTACTTGTTATCGTCTTCCTTTGTGATAGAAGAGTTATTTTCCAATTCTTTAGTAGGAATGTGGTAATTCAATCTTTCAAACAACCAATAGGTGCCACATAGACACCGTCTTCACGCCGGAAAGCATAACGGCCTGTGCCTGTCATTACCATCAAGAACGAAGGGGACTTCATCTTTTCGGTATCAATCTTTCGGAATAAAGTCTGCAACGTTTGGGCTCCTTCCTCAACCAAGCGGTCTCCCCCCAATTTTATTTCAATCAGTCCATACGAACCATTTCGGAGGTGTACTACAGCATCACACTCCAAACCGTCTTTGTCACGATAATGATATACGCTACCTCCCAAAGACTCTGCAAAGATACGTAGGTCTCGCACACACATGGTTTCAAACAACAGACCGAAGGTGTTCAAGTCGGAAATCAAATCGTTCGGTCCCAAGCCTAATGCTGCCACAGCAATGGAAGGGTCAATGAAATAACGGGTGTCGCTTGTGCGGATAGCTGTTTTAGAACGCAGATTAGGATTCCAGGCCGGCATATCTTCGATGACGAAGATTTTTTTCAGCGCGTTGATATAAGAGTGCACTGTACGGTCGTCCAATGTCGAATAATCATTGCTTTTCATATCTGCACAGATGGAACTCAGCGAAGCTTGTGCTCCCTGAAAACGAGCAAACGAACGCATCAGCCGCTTTACCCGTTCTGCATCTCGCACCACGTCGTCGGCACGTTGGATGTCGATGTTCACTACAGCATCGTAGTAGTCAAAAGCTCTGTCCAAAGCAGTATTTCTGCTCTGCATTGTGGCTCTTGGCCATCCGCCCCGACAAACGAGGTATGCAATATCTTTAATGTCCAAACTGCTGGTGGCAGAGATTTTCTCAGGAGAAAGAAACAGTTCCTTTAAACTGACTGTCCCATTGGAGTCACCGGACTCCCATAGGCTCATTGGACGCATACGCAGACGGGCAATGCGTCCCGTGCCCGTATGACTGATGGTCTGCTGTTGGTCTTTGTCTAAAGGTACAGCTGATCCTGTGAGTATGAATTGTCCCTCTTCTCTCCGATGATCGACTGTAAAACGGACTGCATCCCACAACTGCGGTGCCAATTGCCATTCGTCAATCAAGCGGGGCGTAGCTCCTGTAAGCAACAGCTCAGGATCCACCTCTGCCGTTTGTAGATTCATCTTTCGGTCTTTGGGGCTGTCCATATACAACACGCTTTTTGCCTGTTGCTCAGCTGTAGTGGTTTTTCCGCACCATTTGGGGCCTTCTATTAACACGGCACCCACTCCTTCCAACTTTTCTTTGAGCAAAATATCTGCAATGCGCTTTCTGTATTCTTTCATTTGCGTTCAAAATAGAATTGTTATTCAATATCAGCCGCAAAGATACTTCCTTTTTTCTACAATTAGTCAATTTGGCGGGATTTTATTAGTCAATTTGGCGATATTTTGTTGGTCAATTTGGCGAATCTACCCTTCTTCCTTCCATATAAATGAAGCGGGGATATGCCGATTGGCACATCCCCGCTTATGATAGGGTCAGGTTGTTTCTGTAGAGGAAATTAAAACGCAACAC
>CAZDAN010000306.1:0-1672 GCA_964503565.1 uncultured Bacteroides sp. | reverse complement strand
TCTACTACGATGACACCAAGGAGCCGGCACCGGGCATTCAGGATGCATTCTTGTCCAATCCCGAACTGAATATTTCTGCCGTAGCACGACGCATGGGCATTCAGCAAAGTCTGTTGGCCAGCTACATCAAGGGCAGCAAGACTCCATCCCCTGAACGTCGTAAGCTCATATTGGACACTATCCACGACATCGGCAATTCATTGCTTGCCGTTTCGTTTTAAAGATACATCAATTTTACGCACATAGCAGAAGAATGGTTGCACTTTCGCCTGAAACCTGTTTAGTGCGATAAGCAGGGGTAAAGGGAGGTCTTCGGGCCTCCTTTTTTGTATGTAAAAGGAATCAAAAAGAGAAAAAAACAGAAAATAAACGGATTTATTTTGTTATTACCACAGTTTGCACTATCTTCGCCCCACGAAATCTATACATTATTTATATAAATATAAAGGAACAACAACGAAAAGAAAATGGGTAGAGTATTGATTATCGGTGCCGGAGGTGTAGGCACCGTTGTGGCACACAAGGTGGCACAGAACCCCGAGGTATTTACCGACATCATGATTGCCAGCCGCACAAAGGCCAAGTGCGACGCGGTGGTGAAAGCCATTGGTAACCCCAACATACAGACGGCACAGGTGGATGCCGACAACGTGGACGAACTGGTGGCCCTGTTCAACCAGTTCCGCCCCGAGATGGTCATCAACGTGGCACTGCCTTATCAGGACCTCACCATCATGGAGGCCTGCCTGAAGGCGGGAGTGAACTATCTGGACACGGCCAACTATGAGCCCAAGGACGAGGCGCACTTCGAGTACAGCTGGCAGTGGGCCTACAAGCAACGCTTCGAGGAGGCAGGGCTGACGGCCATCCTCGGATGTGGCTTCGACCCCGGCGTGAGTGGAGTATATACGGCCTACGCGGCCAAGCACCACTTCGACGAAATCCACTACCTCGACATCGTGGATTGCAACGCCGGCAACCACCACAAGGCCTTTGCCACCAACTTCAACCCCGAAATCAACATCCGCGAGATTACGCAGAACGGACGCTACTACGAGAACGGACAGTGGATAACCACCCGTCCCATGGAGATTCACAAGGACCTGACCTACCCCAACATCGGGCCGCGCGACTCCTACCTGCTCTTCCACGAGGAACTGGAGTCGCTGGTGAAGAACTTCCCCACCATCAAGCGCGCCCGCTTCTGGATGACCTTCGGGCAGGAGTACCTGACCCACCTGCGCGTCATCCAAAACATCGGCATGGCCCGCATTGACGAGGTGGATTACAACGGTGTGAAGATTGTGCCCCTGCAATTCCTGAAGGCCGTGCTCCCCAACCCACAGGACTTGGGCGAGAACTACGAGGGCGAAACCTCCATCGGATGCCGCATCCGTGGCGTCAAAGATGGCAAGGAGCGCACCTACTATGTCTATAACAACTGTAGCCACCAAGCCGCCTACAAGGAGACTGGCATGCAGGGCGTGAGCTACACCACTGGCGTGCCTGCCATGATAGGCGCCATGATGTACTTCAAGGGCCTGTGGAAGCGCCCGGGCGTATGGAATGTCGAGGAGTTCGACCCCGACCCCTTCATGGAGCAGCTCAACAAGCAGGGCCTGCCTTGGCACGAGGTGTTCGACGGAGATTTGGAGGTGTAAAAGAGATAAAG
>CAZDAN010000305.1:0-1697 GCA_964503565.1 uncultured Bacteroides sp. | reverse complement strand
GCAAAGGTACAATCCAACTGTAATGAGGGCAACGGGCACTTTATAGAATGCTTACTGAATATTTCACGACGCGAAATATAGAATTGATACAGCTCTTCTCCTTTTTAGAACCATATCCTATAAGTTTTGTAACAAGGTGCGTGGGATTTTTCAGTTTGTTATAGATGCTCCCAATAATTTTCTGAAAAGATTATGAGGTGGAATATTCGTGAAGGCGGTGAAGGGCTGTGAAAGGACTTTTCTTCATGGAAAGCGGGTGGAAACCAAAGGGTTACGGGTAGTGAAGGGTGTGAAGGAAGGTCTCAAGTTTCAAGTTCCAGGTTGCATATTGAACTTGGAACCTGGAACTTTGAAAAGCATACCTTTGCTTACAAAATGGTTTGTTGCGACATTAGGAAATCTACTTGTGTTTTCAATTTGGGAAGATCGCGATTGATGATTCCCCAAATGATTACATCATCCACTTTATCATAACCGTGAATGACAAAGTTCCGTAAATCGACTATGCGGCGTGCATTGTCAATGGGAACATCTGGATATAAATTGAGCAGATGATTTACAGCTTCGCCGATGATTTCCAATTCACGTTCCACGGCACGGCGCAACTGCTTGTTTTGCTCATATGCGAAGAAATCTCTTTTTTCGCCCAAGTACTCATAAATTGATTCGAGAGATACTTGAACGTCGTATAAATACTTTTTCAGACTACGATTCTCCATACAGTTTTAATTTGTTCTTCTCTATGTCGGCAATGAAATAGGGATTTGATAGTGAACGCTGAGTAATCAGGTCTATTTTCCGATTGAACAATTGAGAGAGCTCCGCATGAAGCATGAAGTAGGCGTCGGCATACTCCTCGGCCGAAAGATCAGGCATGAAATCAATCAGTAAGTCAATGTCGCTAAACTCGGAGAATGCAGGCGTGTTCACCGAACCGAATGCGTACATGTTCTTGACCTTGTACGTTTTGCAAAGACTATGCAGTGCACTTTGTTTTTCTAAAAGTATCTGGTTCATACTGCACTAAGTTTAAAATCCTGTTCTTTCGTAATTTTCTGCAAAAGTAGCAGTTATTATTGAGAAAAACAACTCTAATGGCATTTTTCTTGATTCTTCCTCTTTCCTTTAACTTCTTGGTAATAATTCCTACATTGTTATTTCGTCTCTTTTCGAAAGGGTAAAAAAAGCGCGGATTACAGGGTGTCGAATGAAGACAACACCGTGTAATCCGCGCAATGGAGTCCGTAATCTTGTGCCTTTATCGGGGGATGTTACATGCCGAAAGCATAGTTGCCGATGGTTTCGTACACACTGCTGGCAATGCTGAACAGGATGATGCCAAGGGTGCAGACGATGAGGGCGGCACGAGTGTAGTTATCGGAGCGGAAGGGGGCTATCGGCTCGTCGCTCTTGCAGATGTACATGGCTTTGACGATGCGCAGGTAGTAGTAGAGCGAGAGTACGGTGTTGACCAAGGCGATGAACACCAGCATGTGCCAACCTCCTTCGAAAGCGGCAGCGAAGATGAAGAACTTCGAGAAGAAGCCTGCAAACGGGGGAATGCCGGCCAACGAGAAGAGGGCCAACGTCAGGAGGAAGGCAATCTTGGGGTTGGTGCTGTAGAGGCCGTTGTAGTCTTCAACCGTGAACTTGTGGCTACGCAGTGCCACGATGGTGATGACGGTGAACACCGAGAG
>CAZDAN010000304.1:0-1699 GCA_964503565.1 uncultured Bacteroides sp. | reverse complement strand
CCCTTCAGCTGACGTTGGTGTTCCTTCTCGATAATGTCAAAAATCAGTTCGTCTCTTTTCATTGTTTGTTTTATTTTTTATTGTAATAATTTCCAATTGAGGCCGCAAAGGTACTTATTTTTGCAGGTACGGCCAAAAATATAGGCTTTTATTTCTTCTTTATTTTGAAGAAGTCACGCCAATTTTCAAACTCGCGTTTATAGATGAGGCCGACCCCTTGTGTGTTGAAGGTTTGCTTGGCAAAGTATCGGTCATTGGTCATGTTATAGACTTTCAAGGCAAAATCGCCCGAAGAGTTCAGCAGATATTGCAGATTGAAGTCGCCCACGAAGTTGCTGTTGCGCATTTCGTTTTCGCGGTAGCCGAAGTTTCCGTTGATGAGCAGGCGATTGTTCAACAGGCGTCCGCTCAAGATGCCTTCCACTTCAAGGTCGTTCACTCCCTCTTGTCCGGTGGAGAAGTTGCTGGAGAAATTCCAGTTATCCATCTTCAGGGCTTGCGAAAGGATGTTGTTGAGTTGTCCGCTCAGGGTGGAACTGAGGAAGGATGACATGATATCGCTTGATTGGCGATCTTCCGTAGATGCATAGTCGAAGGTATAGAACTTGCCCACCATCAGCAGGTAGATGATTTGTGTGCGCATTTGCTCTTCGGTGCTGATGGCCGATCGCACTATCTGTCGTTCTTCTTCGTTCACGGTGGGCAGATCCAAGTCAAAGTCGGTCTCAGGATTGTCCAGTTTGCCTTTCATCTTGAAAATGCAATTCACCTTCACAAGGTTTTGATTGAAGGAGGCTTCGGGCACGAGGTCGCTCAACGAAGCGGAGTTCACCGTATGTATGGCATTCAGTTCAAGGTCGGCATCTCCTCCGTTTCCGGTGAAGGAGACTTTGCTTCCTTGTTGGAGTTGGAAATCTTTGCGGATGACATCTTGGATGGACATTTTGTATTCTCCGCTTTCAATGGTATAGTCTCCGCGCAAGTTGGTGTAGTCGTTGGTGTAATCCAATTTTATGGTGCCTGCTCCATAAGCATTGATGTGGTCGCCCGATTGCATGTCCATGATGACACTTACGTTGGCATTGGGGGTGGCATCTATCCAGGCATCGATGAACACTTGCAAAGGGGAGCCTTCCTCTTCGGCATCCTCTCGATTCTGTTGGAAAAGACGCAGATTATCTGCCACGAAGTGTTGGGGGCGTGGTGTGCGGTCAACAAAGGTGATGAATTGGTTATCGGTGAGTGTTTCGGGTGTGGTCATGTTGTAAACGAAGGTGGTGCCCTTCTCTGTACGTATTCGGCCATCGAGGCGCAATTCGTTTCCGCCTCCGCGCAGGTGTGCATTCCCACTTCCGTAGAAGGTGCCATAGAAGGGCATATCTCCGAAATCCTCCGTGTGGTAGAAGCAGGTGTGGTCAAGGTCAAATTTGAAGTCGTATCCCATGTTCTTCAAGTGCTGATGAGTGACTTTTCCGCTCACCCGTGCACTGTTTCCATCGGGGTCGAATGCGGTTGCGTGTGGAATGGATATGGCGTCGGTGGTGAGGATGACCGAGTCGTTCGTTATGCGGAAGGGGGTGTTCAATATGCGTGGTTTCAAACTGGCGGTAGCAATGGCTTTTCCTTCCAGGTTCAATTCTTTGAAGGTGCCATGCAGGCGGATGGGGCCTGTGGCGCGTCCGCTCACATCGGCAAAGAT
>CAZDAN010000303.1:0-1701 GCA_964503565.1 uncultured Bacteroides sp. | reverse complement strand
TTATGCTTCGTTGTTGGGAAAACAAAGCATGTATGAAGGAGCAGTGACATATTATAAGAAATCGTATGAGTGTAATTTGTTGGGCGATTCTATTCATTATACGGTTTCTGTATGTGGACAAATCGCGCGTATGTATAAAATGCTTGGTATGAAAGACAGTGCCAAAGCTTACTATGAGCGTGGCTTGTTGTATAAAGATGATTTGAATGATAGGAAAAAGAGAAATTACTACTTGTTGTTGCAAAACTATGCTTCGTTTTTAATTGAAGATGAAAACTATTACGAAGCAGAAAAGTTGCTGCAGGAATGTATTGGGAATATGAAAGATTCCAATTACCTTCATACGTTGTACTCCGTACTGACCACCCTCTATTATGAAAAACAAGAGTATAAAACCGCATTGTCTTACGGTAAACAGGTAATAGGGAACGGCGACAGTCTGACAGTGTGTGGCGGATATTTGAGACTGTATAATATATATATAGGTATGGGGCAAATGGATTCCGCCATGTATTATCACAATCTGTACCGCCAATATAACAGTGATATTACCCTGCGCCGACAGACGGCCAAGGTGGCAGCCATACCGCACCGGATAAAGAGCGAAACATTGATGGACGAGAATCGTACATTGATGGGGTGGCGACTATGGTTAGTTGTGTCTCTTGTAACAGTGGCAATGATGGCGACGGCAATCTATTTCAGTATCAAGAGGAAACATCGCTTTGAACAGATGGAAAAGGAGCAGAAGTTGTCCGAGTCCCGAACTTCGTTGCGTGAAACACAGACTTCGTTAGCTGATACGCAGGAACTGTTGAACAAGACAAAAGTGGATTTAGGTCAGGTGAAGGGAGTGTTGACTCACCAGACCCATGCTTTCAACAGGGTGAAGCAGAGTTTGGAGGAGATGAAGAAAAAATATCAGGAAGACATTAGGACTTTGAAAGAGAATATTCAATGTTTGGAGGTTGATATTCAGAACTTGAAGGGAAATGACCGTACCCGAAATCACGCGGAATCGGAGTTGAAGCAGAATATAAAGGGATTGGGGAAGCAATTGAAAGTGCAGACTGACAAATTGCAGCGTGTGGAGCGTCAACGGGAGATAGACCAGCGGATAGAGTACTTTTTGTCAAGTGGGTATGATTCTGTTGCAGTGGACTTGTTGCTACAGCTACGACTGAACAAACGAGGGAAATTCCGTTACGATATCAAACCGTCGGAATACTTGCCGTTGCTGAAATCGTTGCTTGAACGGGAAAATCCCGAACTGCATGAACTTCTGGAGCGGAGTGGGTTGGAACGCAACAAATTGACAATGTGTTATCTGATGGCTCTAGGACTGGACGATGTGGAGATGATGAGCTGTGCCGCATGCTTAGCCGTCAGTTCTGTGAAGAAATATCGCAAGGAGTGCCGCGAATGGGTGGAGGCTCTGCAATAAATGGTAAGTTTCAGGTTCCAAGTTTCAAGTTGAACTTGGAACCTGAAACTTGGAACAATATGAGGGCATTTTGACTCTCGTGTAAGAATTATTCCTTTAATAAGGGAACAGCAGGGGGAGAGCGAATATCATCACTACGGCCATAATGAGTTGGAGGGGCAGACCCACCTTGACGTAATCCATGAATGTGTATTGTCCGGCGGGCATCACCAAGGCGTTGGGCGGTGTGCTGAAAGGCGAGGCGAAGCACATGCTGG
>CAZDAN010000302.1:0-1720 GCA_964503565.1 uncultured Bacteroides sp. | reverse complement strand
GCTACAGAGTATCAACATAACATGAAAAGATACGAAGAGGATTGTAGTGTTTTTGAAAAAGAAGAAACGCTTGTAAGAAACTTGCAATCACAAGCTGAAACACTGAATAGAGCAATCTTAGAAGACAACCATATCAACCAGGAATTACAGCCATTCCCGACTCAGAACATCAGTATAGAATGGTCACAGTTCATCCGTGACATCAGCAGTTTGAACTCCAAGATAAGCAGTTACAACGATATCATCCGCGACTGTCAACAGATTCTATACAAGTATTACACTACATCCGGAAAAACAGAAGAATATCTTTTGGCTTTAATCCAAAGAGAAGGCGAGTTGAAACCGGCACGAGAGTTCATAAAGGAGGTTGATGAATGTGTAAAGACATTTTCGGCCACCATTGATGTCGCTGAAAAGAATATCAAGGAGGCAATGAACAAACTAAACATTTCAAATGACCAAGATATTCCGGAGAAAGTGTCCTTATTAAATCTCAAAACTGAATTGACAAACAAGCACACCTCTGTCATTGGCCAGAAAGCATCCATCAAACAAAAGCTCGACGAAAATGAAAAAAATATCGAGAAGCGAGACAAAGCCGAAAAGGAACTTGAGGAAGCAAACAAGAATCTCTTCAAATGGGATATACTGAACCGATACTTCGGTGGTACCCGTTTCCGCACTCTCGTCCAGACATACGTGCTACGTCCGTTATTGAACAATGCAAATATCTATCTGGAAAAGATTACCGACAGATACCATCTGACATGCAGTCAGGAGAACGAACAGCTTTCCATCCTTGTACACGATCTTTACAATAAAGGACAAGTGCGCAGCGCCACGCTGCTTTCAGGTGGTGAGCGCTTCATGATTTCATTGGCACTCTCGCTTGCACTCTCGTCACTGAACCGCCCCGACATGAATGTCAATATACTCTTTATAGACGAGGGATTCGGCACATTGGATGAAAAGAATCTTGACTCAGTTATGTCCACTTTGGAAAAGCTACAGGAAATCGCAGGACAAAGCAATCGACGTGTGGGAATCATTTCCCATCGCGAAGAATTGGACGAACGTATTCCCGTACAGATTCAAGTGAAAAAGCGAGGTGAAGGACGTAGTCTGGTAGTAACCAAAAACAGGTAATACAAGTACATTCACAAGCACTGAAGAATCCCAACCACCGCTTTGAAGATTGGTGCAGGACGTTGCGAAGTACTGTCATAGCCGAACCAATAGCCTTGTCCATCAGCACCAACAGGAAGATAACAAAGACGGAGAGATTCATCATATTTGCCGTACAGAACCTGCCAATCTGTGGGTGGTTGCAAACGGCCACGTTGTACCTGCTCGGCCGGCTGTTTGCGTAGGGACATTCCGGCTTCTATCCATGCCACCGTAGCTTGAGTCGTATATGCAGGATAGTATTTACGACAAAAGAGATAGAGTAATTCTCCCCGACGTTCGAGACTCATAGGCTGGTCTATATAATCATGCTCTGTCATATAAGCAAGGAAACGGGTAAGGAAATCCGCTTCATTAACAATCAACTGGCGAGTAAGTTTCTGCCAAGCAGAGGTATTATAATAAGCATCGAGCAAACGTGACAAACGACGAGTTTCCTGTAACTGGGCATTCGTAAAAGATGTCGTTTCCAACACCTCATAAGGAGGAAGCGGAGCATAGCGGATACCCAACACTTCCGCATCACGACGCATGG
>CAZDAN010000301.1:0-1726 GCA_964503565.1 uncultured Bacteroides sp. | reverse complement strand
ACATCCCTCTACCTTCACATCGGGTACGGGGATGCGTTCTACCTTCTCGGCACGGAGGCGGCACATCAGGTCGTGGTTGTCGGGAGCTGTAGAGATGGCGCCCGTCTTGCTGTCCTTCTCCAGTCCGCCAAGGATGTGGGTGTAACCCTCCTGTCCGGGGATAGCCCAATAGCGCACGCCTGTTTCAGGATTGCGGCGGTAGGGAGTATAGTTGTCCTTCATTTCGGGAGTGACGTAGGGGGGATTGATGGCGGGATAGCCGGCCAAATCGGGCAACTTCCAAGCCCCCGAACCGTTAGCTACAAAGGCATCGGTCAAAAGCACCACGGGAGTCATGTGCTCCAGTGCCATCTTACAAGCATCGTAAGCGGCATCGAAACACTGGGTGGGTGAAGCGGCGGCTATCACCGGCATGGGCGATTCGCCGTTACGTCCGAAGAGCGCCTGCAACAGGTCGGTCTGCTCGCTCTTGGTGGGGAGTCCGGTTGAGGGGCCTCCGCGCTGTACGTTCACTACCACCAAGGGCAACTCGGTGATGACAGCTAAGTTCATGGCCTCGCTCTTGAGGCAAACACCGGGACCTGACGTAGAGGTCACTGCCAATGCACCGGCAAAGGCTGCACCTACAGAGGTGGCACATCCGGCAATTTCATCCTCACACTGCACAGTGGTCACGCCCAATGACTTGTGCTTGGCCAATTCGTGCAAGATGTCCGTAGCCGGAGTGATGGGATACGATCCGAGGAACAGACGGAGTCCGGCCTTCTCAGCAGCGGCGATGAGTCCGTAGGCCGTGGCCTTGTTTCCACTGATGTCCATATATTTGCCCGGCACTTTCACGGTAGTCTCTACCTTATAAGTATGATCTACCGAAGCGTGGGTGTTGTGTCCGTAGTCGTAACCCGCGCGGATGACCTTGATGTTGGCTTCGGCCACAGCAGGTTTCTTGGCAAACTTTTCGCGTAGATAGTTCTCAGCGATAGCGAGGTCGCGGTTGAAGAGCCAGCACACAAGGCCGAGGGCAAACATGTTGCGGCACTTCAGCATGGCCTTGTTGTCCATGCCGGTGTCGGCCAAGCAATCCTTCACCATCTGTGTGATGGGAGCGGCAATCACGTCCTGCTTGATGCCCATCTCGGCAATGGGGTCTTCAGTCTGGAAAGCTGCCTTCTCCAGGTCGCTCTTCTTGAAGCTGTCCGTGTCGATGATGATGCAAGCCGTGGGCTTTGCAAATTTGTACTGTGTCTTCAGGGCAGCGGCATTCATCGCTACCAACACATCGCACTGGTCGCCGGGGGTAAACACTTTGCTTGCACCGATGTGCACTTGGAATCCCGATACGCCTGTAAGTGAACCTTGCGGAGCACGGATGTCCGCCGGATAATCGGGGAACGTACTGATGTCGTTGCCTACCGTGGCCGACACCGTAGAAAAGATGTTTCCGGCCAGCTGCATTCCATCGCCTGAGTCGCCAGAGAAACGGACCACCACTTGGTCCAGTTCCTTGACTTTCATTTCATTTGCCATATATTTTTAGTTTATGAGTTTTTTAGTTTGTAAGTTCTGAATACTTGTCACTCGTAGCTCATCACTCGTAGCCCGTAGCTTACTAACGGGGCGCAAAGTTCGGAAGATTTCGCGATATAACAAAACTTTTTCTATAGAATCTTTTATTTTTAAAGCAAAATGACAGCCTTTTATCAAATTTATCGTTCATTTTGAAAGA
>CAZDAN010000300.1:0-1769 GCA_964503565.1 uncultured Bacteroides sp. | reverse complement strand
CGTCAGCTATCAGGAAGTCTTTGTACAGACGTGTCAATAGCCACGACTTGCCGCATCGTCTTGGTCCTGTTACCACTTTTACATCTCCGTTAAGCCGGCTATCTATTAGCTTCTGAAGATAAATATCTCTTTGAACGTATTTTTCCATATACTTTTAATTATCTACTGCATAATTCTTATTGTGTCATTCGGGATTTTCTGCAAATTTACAGTATTTTCCGAATAAGATAAAAAATATCCATTTTTTTTAGGCAAATGGGGGAATATTTTGTTTTTATAGGACGTGATGTTCCCGTATTTTTTTTAGTAGCAGGCATATAACTCCGTTGTGACGATTTTCTTCTTACCTTTACACAAGGCATTGATGTATGCCGAAAGAATGAAGGAAAGTACGGACAGCCTGATGATGAGGGGCTATTACTTGCATCTGTACAGAATACATACGAAATTGGGGAATAAGGATGTGGCGCATGATTGTTTCAAAAGATATACGGATATACACGATGCCCTGCAGGCACGGCTGAAGACCAAAGAGGTGGCCGTGATACCTTACAAGGTGGAGAAGCGGATGCAGGAGGTGAAAATCCGCAAAGTGAGCACGCAACACAGTTGGCTGATAGGGGCGATGGTGACGCTGGTAGTGGCGGCTCTGATTGTCTATTATGTACAACGGGGCAAACACAAGCGGAAACAAAAAGAGATACAACAGAGGTTGGCCGAAAAGAGTGTGAAAATTGGAAACCTGAAATCCATCATCAGCAACAAGAATAACAAAATTGAACGGATGGAGACAGAAGATCAGGAGAAGAAAACGGCCATTAAGGAACTTAAGGACGAAGTGAACAGGCTGAAAGTGGAAGAAGAAGGAGCGCAACGGACTGAAAAACTGCTGAAAAAGGAAATGGAAGAGCAACTGCGCCGACAGGAGGAACTGGAGGAGAGGCTGGTGACGCTGGAGCGGGAACAGCAGATGCAACAACTGACGGCCTATTGTGCTCAACACAAAGAGAAGGAAAAGTTGATGAAACTGCTCAATCTCCTGTATGGAGGTGAAACATGCTGTTTGAAAAGCTCGGAATGTGTTCCTTTAATAAAAATGTTGGCAGACAAGGTGTGTCCCGACAGAGCCTCTTTCATCACTACCCGTGTAAACAACGAATACAAACAGCTTATCTGCTACTTGATGGCCTTGGGGGTTGACGACATCACTACTGTTCGGAAATTGCTTCCTCTCAATGAAAAGACTGTGAAGAAATACTATAAGGATTGCCAGCTGCTGATGGGGACAATGGACGGTGGCACTGACGGGTCCGTTGGTTCGGACATTATATAATATAATAAGGTATAGGAGATGTTGCCTTGGGAAGGCTTGTCGGGTAGGGAAGGGACCGGTGCTTGCCTGAAATGGGGTGAACGGAGCGTTGCCAATGGGGGTAAGATGCTTCAAAAGGAGGTGAAATGAGACTTTAGTTTGTTAATGTGGCTTAAAAAATATTAAATATTGGCTATTTGTATTAAAATACAATATTAAAAGAGGTGGAAAATATGGCCGTTTGAAAACTTATTTGTACCTTTGCAGCCCGAAAAGTGCAGGTATGCACCGATGAATCGAAAATTAGTAAACAAAATATATAATAATTAAAAACAAAACAAAATGCCTACTATTCAACAGTTAGTTAGAAAAGGAAGACAGGTATTGGTTGAGAAGAGTAAGTCTCCCGCCTTGGACTCATGTCCTCAGCGCCGTGGCGTGTGCGTGAGAGTTTACA
>CAZDAN010000299.1:0-1780 GCA_964503565.1 uncultured Bacteroides sp. | reverse complement strand
CATTGCCCGACAGACTGACAACCTGTGGCTGCGCTGGGCGGCCCTTCTGCACGACATAGGCAAGCCGCGCTCGAAGCGGTGGGAACCGCGCATCGGATGGACCTTTCACAACCACAACTACTTGGGTGAAAAGATGATACCGAACATCTTCCGCCGCATGAAGTTGCCGATGAACGAGAAGATGAAGTATGTGCAAAAGCTGGTGGGACTGCACATGCGCCCCATCGTGATAGCCGACGACGTAGTGACGGACAGTGCCGTGCGCCGCCTGCTCTTCGAGGCGGGCGACGACATCGACGACCTGATGCTGCTCTGCGAAGCGGACATCACTTCGAAGAATGCCGAGCGCAAACAACGTTTCCTCGACAACTTCAAGCTGGTGCGCCAGAAGCTCATCGACCTGGAGGAGCGCGACCGCATCCGCCAGTTCCAACCGCCCGTCACCGGCGAGGAAATCATGGAGGTGTTCGGCCTCTCGCCCTGCCGCGAGATAGGCACACTGAAGACAGCCATCAAGGATGCCATCCTCGACGGCGACATCCCCAACGAACACGATGCCGCCTTTGCCTTCATGCTGGAGAAAGCCAAGAAGATGGGATTGGAGCGGGTGAAGTAAAGGAAAGTACGAAGAACATTCACCGACTTTATGTTACTGCCACGGTGCTGGCAGTTCCCTGCCTCGCCGTTGGCAGTGTACTGCCTCCATAGTGGCAGACGTCTGCCAAGCGATGTTGGCAGAGATAAGAAAGAAGCAGCAAGCTCTCAGAAAAGGAAACTCATGAGTTTTGTTCCGCTTTTCTTCTCCTCCATTTCGCGTTGCATGCGTTCGATGGCCATGCGGAAGAAGAAGGCTATCAGGTGTTCGTCTGTCCTTTCGGTACGGATGCAACGTAAGGCATGGATGTATTCACCCTTATTCTCCTGACGGATGATGACGATAGGATGCCCGGCCTTGTGGAGGATAAAGTTGGAGAACAGGCGTCCGATGCGACCGTTTCCGTCACGGAAGGGATGAAGATATTCAAAGAAACCATGAAAACGGGCGGCCAACACCATGGGATGCACGCGTCCCTCGCTGATGGCCTGTTGGGTGGAAGCAAGCAGTTTCGGCACACGCGCAATCAAGGTTTCATGTTCACCAAAGATGGTGTCACCGGCACACATGTCGGTATCGGTATATTCGCCCGGCACCGCTCCCGGACACTTATAAGGCAAGGTGTGCTCCATCAGAATGCGGTGCGTCTCTTTC
The DNA here is from genome assembly GCA_964503565.1 of uncultured Bacteroides sp. Lineage (GTDB taxonomy): Bacteria > Bacteroidota > Bacteroidia > Bacteroidales > Bacteroidaceae > Phocaeicola_A. The sequence goes on along the minus strand of CAZDAN010000299.1, from coordinate 531 downwards.
AAGAGTTCCTCAGTCAATGGCATCTCCTTCTGCCCCAACAAATATTCGTATGCCTTGAAGTGTCCCAAGATTTCGAATGCCTCATAGAGAGTCTTTCCTTGTGGAATCAGCCCCAATCCTTTTTCCTTCAATTCACGGGTATCATCCACACTGAAAGAGTTTCCTTCGATACCACAACTATGCGCCGAGAAGAGTATTTCGTTATACTCCTTCAACTCCTCACTGTCCATCCGTTGGGATATCTTTTGCCGATATTCGGCCAGGACTGTTTCGTAAATCTTTATCTCTTCTTCAAACATACCCTATGACTTAATCGATGCAAAAATACAAATACTTTGTCTATCAACAAACATCTTGCCGTTTTTTGTCACAGATACCACTGGCAATCGTCATTTCACCTGCGAAACGCGTACACTGTAATAGATGATGACACCAAGCATCAGGAACACATTTCCAATCATGCCTGCAACGAAGAGGGAGGCATCCATGCGCAACGCCTCGTATTGATAGCCGGCCATCTGAAAGAGGATA
>CAZDAN010000298.1:0-1815 GCA_964503565.1 uncultured Bacteroides sp. | reverse complement strand
GATAGGCTGCACCTCGGGATAAAAAATAAATGCGCGTTTATTTTGTTCTCCACTCAGTTTGCACTATCTTTGTCACAAAATTCAAGAAAACAATATGGGACAACCGTTGGCTGAGCGCTTGCGACCGCGGACGCTGGATGAATATATAGGGCAGAAGCACCTGGTCGGACAGGGGGCAGTGCTGCGTAAGATGATTGACGCAGGACGTATTTCTTCTTTTATTTTATGGGGACCGCCAGGGGTGGGAAAGACCACGTTGGCGCAAATCATAGCGAATAAACTGGAAACACCGTTCTACACGCTGAGTGCAGTGACGTCGGGTGTGAAGGATGTGCGCGAAGTCATCGAGCGTGCTCAGAACAACCGTTTCTTTTCGCAGGCAAGTCCCATATTGTTCATCGACGAAATACACCGTTTCAGCAAATCGCAGCAGGACTCTTTGCTCGGAGCGGTGGAGAAGGGGGTGGTCACCCTCATCGGTGCCACCACAGAGAATCCTTCGTTCGAGGTCATTCGCCCATTGCTCTCCAGGTGCCAGCTCTATGTGCTCAAGTCGCTGGAGAAAGACGACCTGCTGGAACTGCTTCACCGTGCCATCACCACCGACGAGCAGATGAAGAGCCGCCGCATCACCTTACAAGAGACCGATGCGCTGCTGCGCTACTCGGGAGGCGATGCCCGCAAGCTGCTCAACATCCTTGAGCTGGTCGTTGAGGCCGATGCCGACAAGGAGGTGACCATCACCGACGACAAGGTGGTGGAGCGCCTGCAACAGAATCCGCTCGCTTACGACAAGGATGGCGAATTGCACTACGACATCATCTCCGCTTTCATCAAGAGCATCCGTGGCTCTGACCCCGACGGCGCACTCTATTGGCTTGCCCGCATGATTGAGGGAGGCGAAGACCCCGCCTTCATTGCCCGCCGCCTTGTCATCTCTGCCTCGGAAGACATCGGCCTTGCTAATCCCAACGCCCTCCTGCTTGCCAATGCAGCCTTTGACGCTGTGATGAAAATCGGTTGGCCCGAGGGGCGCATCCCCCTTGCCGAAGCCACCGTCTATCTGGCTACCAGCCCCAAGAGCAACTCTGCCTATATGGGAATCAATACTGCCCTCGAACGGGTGCGCGAAACGGGCAACTGTCCCGTGCCTCTGCATCTGCGAAATGCTCCCACCAAACTGATGAAGCAGCTCGGCTATGGCAAGGATTACAAGTATGCCCACGCCTACGAAGGAAACTTCGTCAACCAACAGTTTCTTCCCGACGAATTGAAGGATGCCCGCTTTTGGCAACCACAAGATAACCCCGCCGAGGCCAAATTGAAGGAACGGATGCAACAACTCTGGGGAGAGAGGTTTAAGTAAATAAGTTAAAATCAACTATGGATAAGAAGAAAATGATTATTTGTGTACTCGATGGGCTTGCTGCCAATCCCGGAGACCTCTCGTGGGAGGCTCTGCACGAATTGGGAGAGTGTACGGTGTACGACCGCACGGCTTCTGCTGAACTGCTGCAACGGGCGGCGGGGGCCGAAGTGTTGCTGACGAATAAGACGGTGATAACGGCTGCTGATATGGACCGGCTTCCCGACCTGAAGTACATCGGTGTGCTGGCCACGGGCTATAACGTGGTGGACATCGACGCTGCCCGACGCCGTGGTATCGTAGTGACAAACATTCCGGCCTACAGCACGGCTTCGGTGGCACAGATGGTGTTTGCCCATCTGCTGAACATCACGCAGAGGGTGGGGCACTATGCCGGAGAGAACAGTCGCGGACGATGGGCACAGAGCAAGGATTTCTGTTACTGGGAT
>CAZDAN010000297.1:0-1845 GCA_964503565.1 uncultured Bacteroides sp. | reverse complement strand
TACTCTCTTCTCTCTTCTCTCTTTTTACATGCAGCTGACGATGCCAAGGCTGGTTCCGATGGCGGTCAGGATGCTGATGACGGTCTGTAAGACCAGTTTCCAAATTTCTTTTTTGCTCATAATTATTTCAGGTTTAAAGTTTCAAGTTCAAAGTTTCAGGTTTCAAATATCAAGTGTATTGTCATGCTGAGCGTAGTTTACGGAGTCGAAGGATCTGATGACGTCCATCGTAGGGGCATCCCTTGTGGGTGCCCAAAATCGGATTTGTCACGCGTGTATCGGGCACCCACAAGGGGAGCCCCTACAGTAGATCCTTCGACAAGCTCAGGATGACAGAGACCGCATAGCTCACTTGGAACCTTGAACTTGGAACCTGAAACCTTCGAGTTACAGCGGATTACTTCCCGTTCCCCCCTCATTGCCGCCGTCGTCGGTAGAGCCGGAGTCGGTGTCGGTGCCGCTGTCGGTGGGGAGTCCGCTTTCCGTCACGGTGTCGAAGTTGGTGAGTTTTGTGCGGGTCGCCACCTTGGTTTTGAAGCTGACCGAGGGGAGCAGGCGGATGTAGATGCGCTTCACGCTGTCGGCACTGACATCCTTGGCAGCCGCTTCGCCTTGCGAACTGAGTGTGGCATAGATGTTTCCCAATGCAGGCAGTTGCACACGGTAGCCCAGGGTCACCAAATCCACCACTTCGTTCATCGAGTCGCGCAACACACTGGCCACCACGCCTTCCGACACACCCGAACGGGTCGAAATGCGGCTTACCAGATCGGTATCGTCCACAATCCCCACACTCTTCACACGGGCGTAATACAGAGGGGTTGCATTCACGTCCTTAGGATTCTTCACTTGTTTCACTTGATAGAAAATAGCCATAATTCAGGTCCTTTCTTTTCTTTTGATGGTTGATAAATCTTTGTTCATACTCTCTGTAATCGATTACTGGTGCAAAGATAAAGCATTCCCTCCGCACCGGTTTCGCTCCGTATCACGAGTGTTTCGTTCCGTGGCGGGAGTGTGCCGTTTGAATGCGTAAACATAAAGGTGCGGGTGGAAAAAAATGGCAAGAGATAACATAGTAGGGTTACGTTTCTTAGGATTAAAAAAGGCGGTGCACATGCACCGCCTTTTCGCTCTATTCACTTATAACTCGTAGTTAATCAATTTATTCACCTCATCGCCCGTTTTTCCTCCTTTTGGAGGATTCTCGTTTCCTACTTGAAGATTTGTCGTTTTCTAAGGGAATACACTCGTCTCTAATTTTAAAATTTTAGAGAAAATGTATGTCGCTAAAATGTTATATTTTTACGCTTTCAGACTTACATCTTTAATTTGGAGAAATAAGTGATTTCCGGCGTTTGATCAAGATTCTGAAATAAGGGCATTTGCCGTTTATCGAAAGGTCTTTATCGTCATCGCCTTTACGGAATTTTATTATCTCGAACTGATTGGGATTGAATTTATGCAGGAAGGTTATCGGCACTCCCATATATCCGGCATAATCCATTGGAATGTCTTGAGTTTTGTTTACGTTGATGCCGTCATAATTGTCGTATTGCTGATAGGCCGATTCGTTTCCTATATATCGCTTGGTAAGTACGATTTCTTCATTGCGCAAGGCATTGTCCATATTGGTTAGCCACAAGCAATTGTTTGGTGAAATTATTCGATTTCCTTTTTTATCTATTCGCGCCTCTGTTCCATATAATTCGTAATGCTTTGGAACAATAAAGCCTGAGATGCCTCGTCCAAGATTAACGCCTAACCACACTTTGTTTTCTTTAATCAGATGGAAGATTTCTTTATAAGTTATGGCATTGATATTACCAATAATGAGAAAAGTCT
>CAZDAN010000296.1:0-1867 GCA_964503565.1 uncultured Bacteroides sp. | reverse complement strand
TCATTCTGTCCGACAATTCCTCCTACATATATGTTTGTCTGTTCTGTCGAAACCATGGCCATGTGAGCCACAATCTCAGCATAATTACGGCAATTACTGATTGTTCCATAATTGACTGCACATATTCCACCAACCGACATCGTTGCTACCTTGTCATACATTGCATTGTAATTACCGGAAACGGCCAATCGGCTTATGGTTCCGTATGATACGCCGAACAAACCGACTACACTATTCGTACCTATCAGCGTGGGATTCAGATTCTTCACCTGATGATTGTTTCCGACAAAAGTACCCTTGAACGGAGCATTAGCCGTAAGTCCAATCGGTGTCCAAGCCTTATTGTTCATATCCAAGTCACCCGACAAATGTATTGTTTTTCCTTCAAAGTTATTTCCTTCGTTGACCAATTTGGCCAAACCGGCCAAATCACTCGGTTGATAAAGGGTCATGGTAGTCAATTCAGGCGAATACCAACTGGTATTGACAGTTGCACCATCCCATGGCTGAGCAGCCACACTCTCCACTCCCCCCGACACGCCATCTGTCCAATCACTGATTTCGGCATTCAAGGCAGCATTCACCGTCTGGTCTGCCAAATTGATTTCATACGAATACCTGTTTCCCGATTCCCATTTATAACCATTGCTTGTCAGGTTATAGAAGAAATTCCGTCCTGTAGTCAGGGCCACCACTGACATCACATTGTCACACGCTTGTGGCACAACAATGGCTTCTGCCTGCACAATCGTTCCGTAAGTTGCATCCGTCGTAGAGCCAATAGTCACGGCTTTTATGTCCTGTCTCTTCTTTCCGGCAGTCACACTTCCATCCACCAACGAGACCGAAGCGTCACTTGCCGCATTGCGCACAGTCACCGTCAGTCCCTCCAAATCTTCCGTATTCACTCCATATCCTGCTGAAATCTTGAAAACCACCTTACTCATTTGGTGTTTGAATTTCAGCAACTGGGTAGAATTGACCACCCCGGTCACATTCACCAAATTATTACTGTACAAGAAATCTATTTCAGCCGGATTGGTCTGGTTGCTCACATCCATTTTCACCACATAGTCCTCCACGTTGTCAAACGGATAATAAGCAATAAAGTTCACATTTCCCGACTTTGGATAATAGAGTTTATCCATCTCAGTTGCCGGTATCAGACTTCCGTCAGCAGAAGCTATATATTTGCAGTTTGAAGAGCGGTCATAGACAGATGCATCAGATAATTCGCTGTTGTATTTGTACATATAGATGCCGATTTCATCCTCTTCTTCCCAAAGATTGTTCAGAGCACGGCTTACAATTTCAGTCGTGAATTGCACCTCCACTGTTCCCATTTCCACGCGTTCCTCAGCCATATCGTTACACGATACCAATCCTAACACGGCAGCCCAAGCAAACAAGCATTTTATCTTTTTCATAACATTTTAGGATTTTGTTAATAATGCAAAATTACACATTTCCTATTACTTCCACAAGAATAATGCTTATTATTTGTAAAAAAACAGAGGGAATCACGGATTTTCATTTCCGGATTCCCTCTGTGATTGCCGCATGTATGATTTTAGAAGTTTAGATTTCACTCTTTACCAACCATCGCTTCCTTTATACACTCTACTATATAATGTACATTCTCATCTGTCACACACGGACCGGCAGGGAGACAGAAGCCTATCTTGAAAAGTTCTTCTTCAAATGAGAGTATTCATACTCCCATACGCCACCGCAGGTTCGGCTGCGACAGTTGGTTCTGATTTTATCGGTCTGTACTCTTTCATAATCGAACGATTCTAACTTGACTGCAAAGAAACACAATTTCTTTCAGAAATCCAAAGGAATAACGTTTTTTTATTACTCTCAA
>CAZDAN010000295.1:0-1914 GCA_964503565.1 uncultured Bacteroides sp. | reverse complement strand
CGCGAAGCACCAGATCCTAAGTCTGGCGTGTCTGCCAATTTCACCACAGGCGCATGACAAATGCCATGTTTTGCAAATGCGCTGCAAAGATAAGAAAGATTCTGTAGATTACCAAATAAAACCGAAAGGAAAGGAATTGAAACGAAAAAACAGAGTTTTTTGCGGTTATTTCGTTTAATAGGCTTATATTTGCACAATTTCTGCTAATTACCATGTGAAAGAATTTATGAATAGCAATACAGACAATGCTGAAAAAAACATGCAGACATCGTTGATGGCCTATGCATTAGACAATGCCATCGAGGATATTTTTGCCACAAAGGTTGATGGTATGATGGTATATGCCAACGGGCAGTTCCGCCTGCATCATGGGCTGGAACCGAAGGAAGACATCTTTCAATATAACATCAAATCCTTGACACCTTTTCCCCAAACGGCCGAACATTGGACGTATATACTCTCCCAAGTGGACAAGACTACGGGCAAAGGCGAGTTCTTCTTGACTGAGCCGATTCCCGGAAGTCCCGAAGTGTTGGCTTTCGAGGGTAAGGTGTTTGTGGAGACCGACACGTTGGATGGGGAAGAGGTCTATTGGGCCTTCGGACACGATGTGAGTAAACGCGTGCGCACGGAGAAGGATGTAAAGCGTTACAATCAGGTGTTGGACAAGGTGATGGAGAATCTTCCTGTCGGCATTGTGGTGAAAGATGTGGAGCACGATTTCAAGTTCCTCTATCGCAACAAGGAGAGCTTCAACCGCGACGTCCCCCTGATTGATGCTGTTGGGCGCACTGACTTTGATTTCCACTCCTACGACCTGGCGACTGAAAAGCGTATGCAGGACAAGATGGTGGTGGAGTCGGGAGAAGAGCTCCATTGGGTTGTAGAAGATATAGACGGACATGGTAATACTATCTATGTGGACAAACGGAAGATGTGTATTCAGGGAGAGGACTTCAGCCCCTTGCTGTTGAGCATTGAGTGGGACATTACCGAGATGGAGAAGATGAAGCGCTCGTTGGCCGCGGCCAAGGAAAAGGCCGAGACGTCGGACAAGCTGAAGAGCGCCTTCTTGGCCAATATGAGCCACGAGATACGCACGCCGTTGAACGCCATTGTGGGATTCTCGCAGCTGATAGCCGAGTGTTCCAATGCGGAGGAGCGTCTTGAGTATTATCATATCGTAGAGAGCAGCAGCGAACATCTGTTGGGATTGGTAAACGAAATCCTTGACCTGTCGAAGATTGAAGCCGGCATGTCCAAGTTCGACATCAAACCCATCAGTATGGACGAGGTGTGCCACAAGGTGTACGACATGCTGTGTCTGCGTTGCCCCGAGGGGGTGCAGTTGGTGTACGAGGGGACCGACCCCGCCATTGCCGTGATGGGCGACTTGGGACGTGTGACACAGGTTGTCAGCAACATAGTCAGCAATGCCTTTAAGTTCACCACAGATGGTTCGGTGACGTATGGTTACCGTGCCGTCAGCGACACTGTCGTCGAAGTCTATATCCGCGATACCGGTCGGGGGATTCCGCCCGAAAAACTGGGCAACATCTTCGACCGCTTTGTCAAGGCCGATGAGAATGTGCAGGGCACGGGCTTGGGGTTGAGCATCTGCAAGACCATTGTGGAGAAGCTGGGCGGCCGGATTCGTGTTGACTCAGAAGTCGGAAAGGGCACTGTTTTCTGTTTCACCCTTCCGCGTACCATGGAGCAGCCCGTCCGCACGGACGACCTGCTTGTCTGCTAAGCATAGCAGACGGATGAACGAAAAAATGCGACTGGCTTTTCGAAAAAAGCCAGTCGCATTTTTATTTTTGCCAGTCGCATTTTTGAAAAAGCCAGTCGCATTGTTGAATCGTAAGCATTCGACGAAGTACCCCTAAACTGCAACTGCTGCAACTACCTGTG
>CAZDAN010000294.1:0-1932 GCA_964503565.1 uncultured Bacteroides sp. | reverse complement strand
ATTAATTTTTTAGGCACGGATTACACGGTTCTTTCCTTTTTATATTCATCTATAAGACTTTTTGTCACAGAGTAAGGAAAACCGTGCAATCCGTGTAATCCGTGCCTAATAATAAGCGTGTATTTAAAGTATCACCATAAACGTGGCCCCCGGCCCGTTGCTGAGCGACAGTTTCAGGTCGCCGCCATGCAGGCGCATAATTTGACGGCTCAAGCAAAGGCCGATGCCGGTGCCCTCTTGCTTGGTGGTATAGAAGGGAAGGAAAATCTCCTCCTTTATCTCTTCGGGGACACCCGGCCCATTGTCGCTCACCAAGACGTAAGGCGAACCATTGGCTCCGCTGGCCGCCACACTGATGCGTGCATCGGTCTTCCCCTCGACAGCCTCGCACGCGTTCCTTATCAGATTCGTCAACACCAAGGTCAGCAAACCCTCATCGGCATAGAGTGCCATACCCTCTCCCCACGAAAAGTGGATAACCGGATTGTTCATCAACATTTTCAGATGGTTGAAGAGTTTCTCCACATCAATCATCTCCTTTTGCGGAGCAGGCAAGTGGGTCAACTGGTAATATGAGTCGAGAAATCCCTTCACACTCACACACTGGTTGTTTATCACCACCATGCCGTCGTGCAGACGTTGGGGCGTATAGCTTTCGGGGCGCTTCAGCATGTCGCTCGACAGAGTGACGATGGGAGTAATGGAGTTTCTCAGTTCGTGCGTCATGATGCGTAACAGACGGTCGTAGTACTTCTGCTTGTACTCGATGTCCAGCAACCTGTCGCGATAAATCGAAATAATCTTGTTCATACCATGATACATACTCTCCAGCTCCGCATCTTTGGTGGGAGGGAAGTGAATCATGTAGTCGTGACTCATGAGCGAACGCAAGAAGTAGTTCACTTGTCCGGGCACGAAGTTAGCCATCTTCACCAGGTATTTCATCAACCCGAAAATCAGCACCAGCGTCACTACCATGTATATGACTTCCCATCCCTTAGCCAACGACCAAGCCACCAGCCCGCCCAACACCACAAGGAGCAGAGCCACCAGCAGGAAGCGCAATTGATAGGCATTCTTTATTCGCATACCTCTATTCCGTATTTCTTCAACTTATTATATAATGTCTGCCGGCTGATGTCCAAGCGGGCGGCTACCTCCTTCACATTGTTGCCGCATTCTGCCATGATGTCCATGATGTGCTGCTTCTCCATTTCGTCCAGTGTCATCTGCCGCGTCATCTCCTGTTTGTCCTTCAGGTAGTCGGCCTCCTTCACCCGCTGTTCCTTCATCTTGTTCTTGGCACAGGTTTCTATGGCCTTCACCAGTTTTTCTATCAACACATCGTTGTCCCACGGTTTGGCAATGAAGTCCTCGGCTCCCTCCTTCAGCGAGTTTACGGCTAAATCGATGTCACCAAAGGCCGTTATCAGCACCACGGCCGGTGCATCAGGCTGTTCCTTGATATAGTGCAACCAGGTGATGCCCTCCTTGCCATCCAGCTTTTGCGAATTGAAGTTCATGTCCAGCAATATGGCATCCACTTTCTTGCCGGCCAACAACGAAGGCAGGACATTGGGATAGGACAAAATGGTGACTTGAGCAAACACTCCTTCCAATATCAATTTCAGTGATTGAAGCACTGCTTTGTTGTCGTCAATGATAGCAATATGATAGTTATACATAGGCCTGTTATGGGTTATAATACACGATTCACCAATTATTCTTTACATCAAATATATTTATGGAACTACTCACAAAAAAAGGCTCCAAATACTATTTGCGTGCAAAATTACATAATTTCTCAAAAAGTGTGTCCAATTTTTGGACACTTTTACCCTCAAAAATACGATTTTTAATTTTTCTTTCGTCGGTTCTGATTTAATTTTCTAATTTTGTAAAGCGGAAAGGAAAAAGGTACCTCAACCCGAA
>CAZDAN010000293.1:0-1941 GCA_964503565.1 uncultured Bacteroides sp. | reverse complement strand
AACTCCGACATCAGCAGCTGGTGCACATCCTGCACGCGCACAATCTTGAACCGCGCGGCCAACCCCTTCCACAACGTGTGGATAAAGCGGTTGTCGATGGGTTCCCATTCTTTTTTCAGTTGACGAGTTGACGAGTTGACAAGTTGACAAGGAGTAGTGCCGCATGGTCTTGTCAACTCGTGTCTTGTCAACTCGTCAACTTCTCCTTCCTTCCCCCCTTTGGGGGGATTGAGGGGGGCTCTTTCCCCCTTTCCCGTAATCACATTGTAGCGGAACTCCGCCTGCTGGCGCAGGTACTGTTCCATCTCCGCCACGGTGGGGTAGGTGGGTCGGTCGTCCTCGTCGTCGCCCGTGCGCAGCTTCTTCCGTGGCAGGCGGCGGGTGTGGAACTCGTCGGTGTGGGTGTAGCACGAATGCAGGATGGCGGGCACATCGCCGTCGTAGTCGCCGAATTCCTCTACGGCCCACTTCGTCAGCTCCTCCAGCTCCACGCCATAGAGGTTCATCAGGTAGCCCATGCGGCTGATGTACTCGTTGTGGTGGCCGGGCTTGTAGGCGATGCCCGCCTCCTCTAATTCTGCCTTCACGACGGGCAGGGCACGGGTGAGGGGGACCTTTTCAATGCTTTTCCGCTTCTTCGTCTTAGGCAGGCTCACTTCAAAGGGAATGGCATCGGGATTGTAGAACACGTCGGGGTCGTAAGCCAGTCCACACAGACGGGTCGGATTTTTGCATTGGCGGTCGGTCTCTGCCCCCAACAGGAGGGAGTAGTGTTCGTTTCCTGCCTTGAATGCAGCCTCGTAGCGCATCATGTTCGCTTTGTCCGTCGGCTGCTTCTCATTCATGGCATCTCCTTCAGGCAATTTCCAACGGTACAGGATGCGCACGCCCCTCCCGCTGATGGTGACGTAGGCGAGCAGGGTGTGTACGTCGCTTCGCACCTTCTCCATCAAGGCAGGAATCTCCCCCTCTTCCACGTGGTCGATGTCCACCAGCGACAGGCCCGTCCATCCCACGATGTGCTCACGTCGCTTTCCCCCGTCGAAGCGCACGGCCACGGCAATGCAAGGTGAGGCGCTTTTCAGTGATGTGGCGTATTTCGATTCGCAGTCCTGTTGCAGGGCGAGGCGGTGTTGGCGGGTCCGGTACTCCAGCAGATTGTCACTTCGGATAATTCCAACCACGTTTTCCAGTGTCACGCATACAGGAATACATTCCGTATAGCCGTTAAATAATTGCAGTTCGCTCATTGTACGTATGATTTTGATTATTTTCTTGCAAATGTCGGAAGAATTCATCTACTTTGCAAATTGCTGCATCACACATAAGTGACGCGCTTTTAAAACATTTTTTAATCCTTTAACAGTACAAAGATGAAACAGAACAAAAAAACTACCCTGATTTGGTTTTTTGGATGAATCAGCTCCGTCTTGGGGCAAGTGTGAAACATGGCAAACATCAGACCGAAGGAAGCCTCTCCATTAAGAATCTCTGCAAGGAGATAGGTATGTCAGAGCGCATCTATCGCAAATTGGTGGTGGGTGACAGTCCGAACTTACGCAACTACTTGCGCGTCATCTTCTGGTGCATCGACCGCTATCCATTCAGTCGTCGCGAACAGCTGATGCTGGAACTGGCCACTAGATTGAGACAGGAGTTTGAATAGTCTTCTACCGTACCATCGTGCCGCCGAGCCACCTATCGTGTGAAAAGGGATTATAACGCGTGCGTATGCATTATCATGTCGTGCGCACGCGTTACTACCATTTCGCGTATATAGGCGGCTCGGCGGCATTCATCCATCCTCCCCCTTTGGGGGAGAGAACGGAGACGGGCAATTGAATAGTTTGTCGTTAAGTGTCAGTTTTTCAAACATGGTTCTTTATTTTTTTGAGCACGCAGATGACGCAGATTGTGCGGATGACCGCAGAGAAAAGTGAC
>CAZDAN010000292.1:0-1952 GCA_964503565.1 uncultured Bacteroides sp. | reverse complement strand
CCTGACGGATTCAAAGCCCATTATCCGATTGAATGGTGTCCCGTCTATTACCATCAGGCGGACAAAAATGGAGTCGGTTTCGACCGTACTTCCCGCGGGAGCGGTGCCACCCTGCAATACCCCGAACCGTATCGTACCCAATACGATGCTGTAACCACTTGCCCCGAAGAGTACCTCCTCTGGTTCCACCATGTACCTTGGACACACAAGATGAAGAGCGGCCGCACCCTTATCGAAGAAATGAAATACCACTATCAGCGCGGAGTCAACGAAGTCATCGACTTCATTGCCATCTGGCAACAGGCCAAACCCTACATCGATCCCCAACGTTGGCGTGAGGTGAACGACCGCCTGACCATCCAACTCGTCGATGCCCGCGAATGGCAACAGGTGTGCACCCGTTACTTTAGTGAATTCTCGGTAGAAGGATATTAACAAAGAAAGCCTTGCAAATTGCAAGGCTTTCTTTGGGTGACTAGTGGGATTCGAACCCACGACATTCAGAACCACAATCTGACGCTCTAACCGACTGAACTATAGTCACCATGTACAGGGCTTTTCTCTAAAAGCGATGCAAAGGTACGACTAATTATTGAATCGTGCAAACTTTGGAACGCTTTTTTATGACTTTTCTACTCAAAAAAACACTCAGTAATTCCTATGTTATTCTTTTTGAAGAGGTTGCGTGCACTCTGTAAAAATCGGTCGAGACGGGTGCGTTCGGCCTCATTGATCTCTTTGGGCGGACGGGCAGCAGGATAGAGCAGATAATTGCCCGTTCCTCCTCGTAAGGCGGGACGCGAGGTCCACACCAGGCTATAGGAGCAATCGGCCAAAGCAGTGATGTGACCGATGCGTTTCAGTTCGAGCCTTACCATTGCTCCGCCATCGGTGTTGGGAGCGGACATGTTGGAGATGTAGTTTCCCAAGGAATAGGCTACGAGGTGACGGGCGGCGGTATGGGCATCGGGACGCACTTCCATCGGTTGAAGCACATGAGGATGGCCGCCTATCACGTGGTCAACACCGTTAGCAATGAGCCAATCGGCCATCTCGCGCTCTTGCCGTTCGGGCTTCATGCGGTATTCGATTCCCCAATGCATACAGGCGATGATGACATCGGCTTTCAATTCGCGGGCTTTGCGGATGTCTTTCAATATCTGTTCCTTGTCGATGTAGTTGACCACGTTCGGTTCGTTCACCTGAATGCCGTTGGTGGCATAGGTGTAGCTGAGCAGGGCAATGCGGAAACCATTCTTTTGAATAAGATGGGGGTAGAGTCTATCGCGCGCGTTCTTATTTATATATGTACCCACGTAAGGCACTTGCAAGGAATCAAGCACGCGGATGGTGCGTTCAAGGCCTCGTTGTCTGCGGTCGAGGCAATGGTTGTTGGCGGTGAGCAGGATGTCAAAGCCTGCGTCCTTGACGGCTTGGGCATAGGCATCGGGAGCACTGAACTGGGGATAACCGCGATAAGGACGGCCGGCAAGGGTGACTTCGAAGTTGGCTATGGCAACGTCGGCACGACTGATTTCATCTTTGACATATTGAAAGCAAGGTGCGTAGTCGTACGTGCCATCGGATTGGCAGGCAGCATCAATCTGTCCTTGGTGCTGCATCAGGTCGCCGGCAAAGAGTAAAGTGATTCGCCCGAACTCCTGGGCGGAAAGGGGGAAAAAGAGAAGAAAGAGAAAAAGAAAGAGAAAGACCCTCCCCCCTGCCCCTCCCTTGGGAGGGGAGTAGAATGTAAAATACTCTTTATTTCTTTTTTTCATAGCATAATGTATCTACTCCCCTCCCTTGGGAGGGGCAGGAGGAGGGTCCGTGGGGTCCGCTGTTTTACTTATATATCTCCTTTTTGCCTGCAAGAAGCGTATTCTTCATGAGCGAACAAATGGTCATGGGACCTACGCCACCAGGCACAGGAGTGATGTAGCTGCACTTCTCGG
>CAZDAN010000291.1:0-1968 GCA_964503565.1 uncultured Bacteroides sp. | reverse complement strand
ACAACCCGCGCATGCACATCCCCATCATCGGCAACGGCGACGTCACCACCCCCCAGCGTGCCAAAGAGTGCTTCGACCGCTATGGCGTGGATGCCGTCATGATAGGCCGTGCCAGCTTCGGCCGTCCCTGGATATTCAAGGAGGTGACACACTACCTGCAGACGGGCGAGGAACTGCCCCCACCCTCCTTCGAATGGAAGATGGACGTGCTCCGCCAAGAGGTGCTCCAAAGCGTTGCCCGACTGGACGAGTACCGTGGCATCCTGCATATACGCCGCCACCTGGCCGCCACCCCTCTCTTCAAAGGTCTCCCCAACTTCCGCGACACCCGCATCGCTATGCTCCGTGCCGACACGGTGGAGGAGTTGTTCTGCATCTTCGATAGAATAAAAAAGGAATATGGCAAATAAGCATTTGTCTTTTCCCATAAAATTGTCATATATATAAATAAGGTATAACAACATTATGGAAACAATCAAGAACCGACGGAGCATCCGTAAATATAAGAAGGAAGAGATACCAACCACCCTGTTGAACGAGTTGCTGGAGACGGCAGCACGGGCACAGACAATGGGCAACCTGCAACTGTACAGTGTAGTGGTGACGCGCGATGCGGCAATGAAAGAACGCCTCGCCCCCGCACACTTCAACCAACCTATGGTAAAGGGGGCACCGGTGGTGCTGACCTTCTGTGCCGACTTCAACCGCACGACCCAATGGTGTCTCAACCGCAAAGCCAATCCGGGATACAACAATTTCCTTTCATTCATGAATGCAGCAAGCGACGCACTCCTCCTTTGCCAAAACTTCTGCAACTTGGCCGAGGAGAAGGGACTGGGCCTCTGTTATCTGGGAACCACCATTTACAATGCCGGCTCCATTATTGACGCGTTGGAACTGCCCAAACTGGTGGTGCCCGTGGCCACCATCACCGTGGGTTGGCCCGACGAATGTCCGCCACAAACCGACCGGTTGCCCTTGGCATCGTTCGTCCACGAAGAGACCTACCACGACTATACCCCTGCCGACATCGACCGCCACTACTGTCCCAAGGAAGCACAGTCCGAGAACCGGCACTTCGTGGAGATAAACAAGAAAGAGACGCTGGCACAGATATTCACTGACATCCGCTATACCCGAGAAGCCAATGTGGCCATGTCAGCCTCACTCATTGAAGTGCTGAAGAAACAAGGTTTCATGGACAATGAGGCATAACTGCCCGGAAAGAAGCAGACATAAGCATCTGCCCCAATAACACAAACAAAGTGGAGCATAACCCTCGCGGCCGTGCTCCACTTTTCTTTTCACTAAAACAACATTATTATTCACTTTTTGCTTGGGGGGCTTTCGTTATCTCATCCACGGTGAGGGGGATGTTATAGTCGATGTGGTCGCATTGAAAAGCCATGGTGAAGCTGTCCTCCTTATTCCCTCCATGAACAGAAAAGGACTTCATCAACCCGTCAATTTTGGAAAATACACCTTCATAGGTATATTCGTATTCGTGAACATGCCTACCGTTACGGAGTGTGATTTCAGTGTCCGTTTCGTGGACAATGCTGAGATTCCTCTTGTTCTCTTCAAACTTTCCCATCAGCATGTCCAATGTAATCCAATTGTTGAAATCGGGTTTCTGATTCATTCGCAACATAGCGATTTCCAACTCACCGTCACTCCACACCTTCATACTGTCGGGAGTATAGAGGAAGGTCGTTTGATGCGGACGTACTGACTCCTCCTGCATATCCATTCTACTGAAGTCACCTTTCTCTGTCCGCAAGATGGTGTAGACGAGGTTTCCTGCCACATCACTTTTCCCTGGTATGCGACATGTCATTTGCATCCGGCAACTACTCACCTCCTTCATTACGGCCATAGCTCTGTCGATAACTTGAGCTGCACGCGCTTCATCGGGAGCTAACATCCTGATTCCAAGGAATACTCCCATCACTACTACGGCCGCCACAC
>CAZDAN010000290.1:0-1976 GCA_964503565.1 uncultured Bacteroides sp. | reverse complement strand
TCACACCCTTGAGGATGGCGGGCATGAAGCGGGCATCGATAGAACCACCCACGATGCTGTTGACGAATACCAATTTGCCTCCCCATTCGAGTTGCACTTCTTCGGTACCCTTCACGTTCATCTTGTATTCCTGACCTCCGAACTTATAGGTGTCGGGGGCGGGCATTCCTTCGTAGTAAGGCTCGACGATGAGGTGTACTTCACCGAACTGGCCGGCACCACCTGACTGTTTCTTGTGACGATAGTCGGCGCGGGCAGCCTTCGTGATGGTTTCGCGATAAGGAATACGCGGTTCGTCGAAGCGGATTTGAATCTTTTCGTTGTTCTCCATTCTCCACTTCAGCGTGCGCAGGTGGAACTCGCCCTGTCCGTGAACGATAATCTGGCGGAGTTCTTTGCTCTGCTCAACCACCCATGTGGGGTCTTCCTCGCGCATACGATTGAGGGCTGCCATCATCTTTTCGGTCTCGCTCTCGTTCACCGCCTTGATGGCGCGTGAATATTTGGGATTAGGATATTTGATGAAGTTGAACCGGTTGTCGCAGTCCTTTCCGTTCAGCGTGTTACCAGTCTTCACATCTTTCAGCTTCACGGTACAACCGATATCTCCGGCACGCAACTCTTCCACCTTGATACGGTTAGTGCCGGCACAAACGAACATTTGCGACATGCGCTCCTTCGAGCCACGGTCGGCATTGTTCAGGTCGTCGCCTTCGCGAACGACACCGCTCATTACCTTAAAGTACTGTACGTCACCAATGTGCGGCTCTACGGCTGTCTTGAAGAAATAAAGTGAAGTGGGGCCATCGGCTGTGGGCACGATTTCGGCACCACGGGTGTTGAACACCTTCGGCATTTCGTCCACGAAAGGAACTACGTTGCCCAGGAACTCCATCAGACGGCGTACGCCCATGTCCTTGCCTGCACATACGCAGAAGACGGGGAACATGCCACGTGAAGCCAATCCCTTACGGATGCCTTCGCGCATTTCGTCCTCGGTGAGTGAATCCTGTTCGAAGAATTTCTCCATCAACCCTTCGTCATTCTCGGCCGCAGCCTCCACAAGGGCCTTGTGCAACTCCATAGCCTTGTCCATCTCTTCGGCAGGGATTTCGCTGATAGTGGGCGCACCACCTTCGGGTCCCCATGAATATTTCTTCATCAGCAACACGTCAATGACGGCATTGAAGTTAGGGCCTGTCTCCAACGGATACTGTACGGGAACTACCTTTGAACCGTAGATGCTCTGCAACTGCTCCAGCACGTTGTCATAGTCGCATTTCTCGTTGTCCAGCTGGTTTACGAGGAAGATGACCGGCTTGCCCAACTTTTCGGTATAGCGGAAGTGGTTCTGAGTTCCCACCTCTACGCCGTATTGTCCGTTCAGCAACAGGATGGCCGTGTCTGTCACGTTCAGCGCCGTCATGGCAGCCCCCACGAAGTCGTCGCTTCCCGGACAGTCGATGATATTCAACTTCTTGCCGTTCCATTCTACGTGATACACGGTAGAGAACACCGAGTAGCCATATTCTTGTTCTACAGGAAAGTAGTCGCTCACCGTATTCTTGGCGGTGATTCTTCCGCGACGTTTTATAATACCACTCTCAAAGAGCAATGCTTCAGTGAGAGTGGTTTTACCTGCACCGTCATTACCCAACAGGGCAATGTTTTTGATTTCACTTGTTTGATATACTTTCATGATATGTATGAATTATGTTGTTAATATTACGTCTTAGACGCTGTTAAAAACTCTTCTTGTTCAAAACGGAGCGCAAATTATAAAATATTATGCGAATGACCAATTATTCCCAGGGTGTTTCAAAACTATGTTTTACAACATATTTTTTTCTTTTCCTTCAAGGCCACAA
Organism: uncultured Bacteroides sp.; assembly: GCA_964503565.1. GTDB lineage: Bacteria > Bacteroidota > Bacteroidia > Bacteroidales > Bacteroidaceae > Phocaeicola_A. Next base: position 108 of record CAZDAN010000290.1, on the reverse strand, counting down.
CGGTTTAGCCACTTTTCAAAGTCACTTTTCCGATTCACTTTTAAGAATTTTTTAAGGAATACGTCTCCTTTTCTGCTTCATTTTGCAAACACCAGTGTACAGATTGCC
>CAZDAN010000289.1:0-1996 GCA_964503565.1 uncultured Bacteroides sp. | reverse complement strand
GCTGAACCCTCTTCCTGCTTCTTCTCATGGCATTGCCGGCGGGTACGAAAGAAAAAAAAGGGCGTGCCCGACTCGATGCGGACACCGCCCCTCTTCCTGGGTATGTAATATATTGATTTTTCCTTTTTCTGTTGATTTCTCAGACTCTTTGGATAGAGACGGACGAATCGTCAAAGATGGAAGAATTTTTGTCTAAGACAAAGAAAATTCTATCAGGTGTCCGAGGAAATTCTGTCAGCTGACAGATGAAACTCCATCAGCTGATAAAATGGACGCGGACACCCGATGGATTTTATCCGAAGAATCCTATGTTGCCGAGCAAGATAAGCATACCGTAGCCCAACACAAGACCGATGATACCCATGATGAGGCCGGCCTTGGACATATCCTTCTGTTCAATCATTCCGGTACCGTGAGCCAAGGCATTCGGCGGAGTAGAAATGGGCAGGCACATAGCCATAGAGGCGGCGATGGCAATACCAATCAACAAGCAAGCCACACCACCCAGAGAAGCCAATTCGGCGGTCATACTCTTACCGACAACGGCGAGGATGGGCACCAAGAGGGCAGCCGTAGCAGTGTTGGAGATGAAGTTGGAGAGCGTGTAGCAAATCAATCCGCCACCGATGAGCACGAGCAATGCGGGCCATGTGTTGAACGGAATGGCATTGATGAGGTTGTTGGCCAAGCCTGTCTCGTTCAAGGCAACACCGAGGGCGAAACCACCGGCCACCATCCAGAGTACGGCCCAGTTGATTTCCTCCAAGTCGCGACGGGTCAACACACCGATACCGGCAAACACGGCGATGGGGAGCATGGCCACCACGTTGGCATTCACGCCGGTCACCTTGTCAGTAATCCAGAGGAGGATGGTCACACAGAAGGTGATATAGACGATGATTGAACGCCAGTCTTTCTTGGCTTCGCCTTCAATCTTCAGCTCGATATTCTTCTGCTTGAAGGGGAACATTTTCAGAAGGAGCATCCAACCGATGACGAGAATCAGAATGGTGAAGGGCATCATAAACATCATCCACTCGCCGAAACCAAGGCCGAGGTTGAGGCCTTCGGGGTCGTTGAGATACTTCAGTGCGATGGCGTTCGGAGGAGTACCGATGGGGGTTCCAAGACCACCCACGTTGGCACCGATGGGGATAGCCATGGCCAAAGCCACCTTACCCTTACCGTCGGCGGGGAGAGCCTTCAACACGGGAGTGAGGAAGGTGAGCATCATAGCGGCCGTAGCGGTGTTGCTGAGGAACATGGAGAATGTACCTGTCACAATCACGAAGCCGAGCAAAACAAACTTTGACTGGGTGCCGAAGGGCTTCAGCATCACCTTAGCAAGGAAAGAGTCGAGCCCCGTCTTGGTGGCGGCAATGGCCAACACGAATCCGCCCAAGAAGAGCATGATGATGGGGTCGGCAAAGCAATAGACGATAGACTTGTACTTGATGAGTGTGCCCAGCTGCTCGGCGTTGTAGCCTTCGCGGAAGAGCCAGAGGGCACTGTCCGAAGCGGTGAAAAGCAGTACCACCATCACGATGACTGAGGTTACCCACGCAGGGACGGCCTCGAAAATCCACATCAGCGTGGCAAAGGCGAACACGGCGATGACGCGTTGTTCAACGAAGGTCAGCCCCTCGATGCCGAACGAGTCGGTAGGGATGAGCCAGAGGGTCAACGATACGGCGATGGCCACAAGGATTTTGATTGTCTTTGAAAGAGTCTGGTCATCGGCCAGGCGTCTCTCTTTTCGTTTCTTTTGGTATTCTTCTACCAAATGGAAACCAGGGAAAATTTTAAACATGACTTGTTAGAAAATTATTGTTAGTTAATAAGTTAATATCCGCAAAGTAAAAGGATGATGACCTGTGCCGTCACAATGCGCAGGAACATGGCCAAGGGATAGACGGTGGTGTAGCCCACGGCGGGTGCATCGTTTCCGGCCGTCTGGTTGGCGTATGCAAGGGCGGGCGGGTCGGTGGTCGAGCCG
>CAZDAN010000288.1:0-2002 GCA_964503565.1 uncultured Bacteroides sp. | reverse complement strand
TATACTAAATCGGGAGATTTTGCGTTACTTTATCGTATATTCGTATATACATTATATAATATAGAGTGATAAGAGAACTATGCAGTGGGTGGATAGAATTAAACAGGTGAAGATTGTTCTGATGATAATGGCCGTTGTGTTGGTTTCATTGTCGTTGGGAGTGTCGCACTATCTGGTGCGTGACTTGTCGCGCGAAGAGGCGCAGAAGATGGAGGTGTGGGCAGAGGCTATGCGTACGTTGAATGAGGCGACGGAGGAGACTGACCTGAACTTGGTGTTGACGGTGATAAATGGGAATAATACAATCCCCGTGATAGTGATAGACAAGGCCGGTGAGGTGCAGACTTATCGTAATGTGGAGATTCCGGCCTCTGTCGATACTTTGGCTTTCTTGACGGATATGGCCCGAGATATGGCGGGTGCCAAGGAGCCTATCCGTATTTTGCTGGATGAGGTGAATGCGGAGGATTATATCGAGATTTGCTATGATGAATCGTTGCTGTTGAAGCGGCTGGCTTCGTATCCCTACGTACAGTTGGGGGTGGTGCTGATTTTTGTGTTGGTTGCCATCTTTGCTTTGCTGAGTTCAAAGAAGGCGGAACAGAACAAGGTGTGGGTGGGATTGTCGAAGGAGACGGCCCATCAGTTGGGTACTCCGATTTCTTCGTTGATGGCTTGGACGGAGATTCTGCGCGACAAGTATGCAGGTGATGAGTTGATACCCGAGATGGGCAAAGACGTGAGCCGGTTGCAGGTGATAGCAGACCGATTTTCGAAAATCGGTTCTATGCCGGAGCCAAAGGAGGAGAATCTGAGTGAAGTGTTGGGGCGTGTGGTGGATTATATTGAGCGGCGCGCGTCGAATAAGGTGAAGATTGTGCGTAACATCCCGTCTGACCGGATTACGGTGCGGATAAATGCTTCGCTGTTTGAATGGGTGATAGAGAATCTGTGCAAGAATGCGATGGATGCGATGGATGGTCAGGGGGTGATTACGATTGGTGTACAGGAAACGGAGAAAAAAGTCTTGATTGATGTGGAAGATACGGGTAAGGGCATTTCAAAGGCGCACTATAAAACGGTGTTTACTCCCGGATATACCACCAAAAAGCGTGGCTGGGGATTGGGTCTTTCGTTGGCCAAACGGATTGTGGAGGAGTATCACAGAGGACGCATTTATGTGAAGTCTTCGGAGGTGAATAAGGGTACAATATTCCGTGTAGAATTGAAAAAATAGCTGATTTTGGATAATTCTTCGCTGATTTATGCTTGCAAACGAATAATTATTTGTACCTTTGTCGCCCGAATTCTATGGCATATGCTGTAGTTGTGCCCTTTTTGAAGGACGTGCTGTGTGAAAAGATTGATTTTAAACCTTTATAATTGTATAAATGGGAAAGTTTGAAAAATATAAGATTGATTTGAAAGGTTTGCAGGATTCGAATACTGCATTTGAATACGATCTGGACAATCGTTTCTTTATGGACATAGATGCTCCTGAAGTGGGAAAGGGGAAGGTTCATGTTTGCTTGAACGTCAAGAAACAGGCCGCCGGCAATGCTTTTGAATTGAAATTCGAGATAGAGGGTACTGTTGTTATCCTGTGTGACCGTTGCTTGGATGAGATGGAACAACCGATTATCGCATCTGACAAGTTGTTGGTGAAGTTGGGGACAGATTATACCGAGGATGGTGATTGGGTGATTATACCTGAGGAGGATGGTGAAATCAATGTGGCCTGGTTTATCTACGAATTCATAGCTTTGGCAATACCGATGAAGCATGTGCATGCTCCGGGCAAGTGCAACAAGGCTATGGCCGGAAAGCTGATGAAACATCTGCGGGGGTCTGCGGATGATGAAGATATGGCGGGAGTGGAGATGGAAGAAGACGAAGACCTGGAAAGTACTTCACAGATTTCAGACCCTCGCTGGAATGAATTAAAGAAAATATTAGATAACAATTAACATTAAAAAGAAATGGCACATCCTAAAAGAAGACA
>CAZDAN010000287.1:0-2008 GCA_964503565.1 uncultured Bacteroides sp. | reverse complement strand
TGGAGGCTGTTATAGACTTCGTCCCAACGTCCTTCGTCCAAGTAAGTGCGTGTGCTGCGTCCGGCTTTGGCGTTGTTGTAGAGGGTCACCTTGGTGGTGTCGAATGCACAAGCGGCCACGCTGCCCAGTCCCCACATGCCGTCCTCGTCGTTGTCGCTGTTCTTCACGGTAGAGTCGCCGGTGAAGAATACCACCGGTTTGCCCGGTTTGCGGTTCAGACCTTGTACGGTGGGAGTCACCAAAGGCTTCAGGTATTTCTTCAGCTCCAGTTCGGGGCAAGCGGCAATACCTTCGGCTGCCGAACGGGCATTGATGCGGGCACCGAACTCGCTCGTGTGGATGCGGTCACCGTAGAACATATAGTTCACTTTCTCGGAGCCGAACTGTTCGTACTTGCGGGCGGTGATACCTTCCAAATCTACGAAGGGCACGTGCTCCTCGGCACACACAATCTTAATCCACGGAGTGAAGTTGTCCTTCTTGCGGGTCAACACACCTTCTGACTCCCACGAATTGCGGGGAGTGAGCGACATCAGCACGGGGTGTGCCCCCTTGCTGCGCACATCGTTGATGAAGCGGCGCATGTATTCGCCGTAGGTATAGACGGTCTCCTTTGCACCCGTCTCCTTGATGGTGACGTTCAACGAATCCTTTCCTGTGCCGGGGATGCTGGCGCGGGCACGTCCTTCATCGTAGGGGCCATTGTCGTTATGTCCCAATTCAATGATGACCCAGTCGCCTTTCTGTACACCCTTCAGCACATCGGGCCAAAGGCGGTTGTAGAAGGTACGACTGCTGGTACCACCCAAGGCGTGGTTCTCTACGGTGATGCGCTCCTGGTCGAAGTATTCTCCGGCAAAATAGCCCCATCCCCATTGGCCGTTGTTTCCATTGCCCAAGGTGCCGGTACGCATGGTGGAGTTTCCCACCAGAAACAAGACAGGATTGTTTCCCTTACGGCTCGACCCGGCTATGGGACGTGCCGTGTTGGCTTTGTTGAGACTGTCCAACGTAAGGTCTCTTACCTTATTCACATCTTCCAAACCTCCTCTACGGGGGCGCTTCTCTTGTGCGGCCAGGCCTAAGGTCATGGTCAAGGCTGCACAGCATAGCAATACATGTTTTTTCATTCTCCGATTCAATTCCTTATATTAGTTTGGTATTAGTTTTTAGCAGGGGGGACCTTATTCTTTGATGTCGATGGCCAGATTCAGTTCGTCCAACTGCTTCTGCTCCAGCGGGGCAGGGGCATCAAGCATCACATCGCGTCCGCTATTGTTTTTGGGGAAAGCAATGCAGTCGCGGATGCTGTCGAGGCCGGCAAAGAGCGATACCCAACGGTCGAGACCGTAAGCGAGACCACCGTGAGGAGGCGCACCGTACTTGAAGGCATTCATCAGGAAACCGAACTGCTCCTGTGCCTTTTCGGGTGTGAAACCGAGAATCTCAAACATCTTGGCTTGCAGTTGTGAATCGTGGATACGGATAGAACCGCCACCAACCTCTACACCGTTGACAACCATGTCGTAGGCATCAGCACGAACGGCGGCGGGGTCAGTATCAAGCAAAGGAATGTCTTCTTCCTTCGGGTGGGTGAAGGGATGGTGCATGGCCATCAGGCGGCCTTCCTCTTCGCTCCACTCGAACATGGGGAAGTCTACAACCCAAAGGCATACAAACTTATTCTTGTCGCGCAAGCCGAGTTGACGACCCATTTCCAAGCGGAGTTCGCAGAGCTGCTTGCGTGTCTTCATGGCATCGTCGCCACTGAGGATGAGGATGAGGTCACCGGGCTTGGCACCGAAGGCCTCCTTCATTTGTTGGAGTACCTCTTGTGAGTAGAACTTGTCAACGCTTGACTTCACGTTGCCATCAGCTTCTACGCGGGCATATACCATGCCCTTGGCACCAATCTGAGGACGCTTGACGAAGTCGGTCAACTGATCGAGTTGCTTGCGGGTGTAGGTGGCCGCACCTTCGGCACAGATACCGCCGATATACTCGGCAC
>CAZDAN010000286.1:0-2081 GCA_964503565.1 uncultured Bacteroides sp. | reverse complement strand
GCATCGAAGTAGTCGGCGATAACGGCGGTTGAAGCGTGCTTGCGGTGAGCGGTACCGAAGGCGTCGTTCACGTAGCAGTCGGCGTAGCCGGCGAGTGTCTTGGCGAACTCCTTCTGGCTGGCCTTCATGGCCTTCTTAGCCTCTTCGTAAGCGGGGTCTTCCTTGTCGATGCCTACGGGCTTGCCCTCTTCCTCGCCATAGAAGCGGAGATTCTCGAGCAACAGAGCTTCACCGGGTTGCAAGGCAGCAGCGGCATCGGCAGCCTTGGCGCAATCGGGAGCAAACTTGACGGCTACGCCCAACTTCTCAGACACGGCATCGACAATCTGGCTCAAAGAGTATTTGGCATTCACTTTGCCTTTGGGCTTACCCATGTGTGACATGATGATAACGCTACCACCGTCGGCCAAAATCTTCTTCAGTGTAGGCAGGGCACCGCGGATACGGGTGTCGTCGGTGATTTTACCATTTTCGTCCAAGGGCACGTTGAAGTCAACGCGCACGATTGCCTTCTTACCGGCAAAGTTGAAATTGTCAATTGTCTGCATAATTGTTTAATGTTTAAATTATGATGTTGTTAATGTCTGTTATCGATTCTTAAACCTTGGCAAAGGTAGCTCATTCTTTTTTAAGGCCGAAAGAAAAAAGACCAAATTGTCAATCTTTTCCTTCTATTCGGACTCTTTTTGTTTCTCTTCTCAGATGGCATTTGTCTTTTTGTAATGTTTACATAGCAATCGGAGACCGCACGATTCGCACTTGGGGCGCAGGGCGGTGCAGGTGTAGCGGCCATGAAGGATAAGCCAATGGTGGGCGGTAGCGATGATGCCTTGGGGAAAATGTTTCACCAGTTCTTTCTCTACGGCTAAGGGAGTTGTGTGTTTGTCGGTGACGAGGCCGATGCGGTGGCTCACGCGGAAGACGTGGGTATCGACGGGCATGGCATCTCTTCCCCAAACGACCGCTTGCATCACGTTGGCCGTCTTGCGTCCTACGCCGGGAAGTTTTATCAAGTCGTCCAGATTGTCGGGCACTTCGCCACCGAAGTCCTTCATCAGCATCTGGGCCATTCCTACCAGATGCTTGGCCTTGTTGTTGGGATAGGAGACGCTGCGCACGTATTCAAAGATAACTTCGGGTGTGCCGGCCGCCAATGCTTCGGGGGTAGGGTAGTCGTGGAAAAGGGCAGGGGTGACCATGTTGACCCGCTTGTCGGTACATTGGGCGGAGAGGATGACGGCCACCAAGAGTTGGAAAGGCGTCTCGTAGTTCAGCTCCGTCTCGGCCACGGGCATTGCCTGTTGGAAGTAGGCGGTCACTTGGTCATAGAGTTCTTGCTTTTTCATGGGGGATTATGCTTTAGGCACGGATTGCACGGGTTACACGGTTTCCTATTCTCTGCTTGGGGATGTTTCTTCCGTGTAAATCTGTGCAATCCGTGCCTTATAACAGGTTTGTTGTCTGTGTCTCTTAGTTTGCCGACTCAAACTCCTTCAGGAAGCGGATATCGTTCTCCGAGAACATGCGGAGGTCCTTCACCTGATACTTCAGGTTGGTGATGCGTTCGACGCCAAGTCCGAAGGCGTAACCGCTATAGACTTTACTGTCGATGCCGCTGGCTTCCAAAACGTTGGGGTCAACCATGCCGCAACCGAGGATTTCCACCCAGCCGGTGTGCTTACAGAAGGCGCAACCCTTGCCGCCACAAATGTTGCAACTGATGTCCATTTCGGCCGAAGGCTCGGTGAAGGGGAAGTATGAGGGGCGGAGGCGAATCTTAGTCTCGTTGCCGAACATCTCTTTGGCAAAGAGCAGGAGCACCTGCTTCAGGTCGGTGAACGATACGTTCTTGTCGATGTAGAGTCCCTCAATCTGGTGGAAGAAGCAGTGTGCGCGGTAGCTGATGGCCTCGTTGCGATATACGCGGCCAGGGCAGAGGATGCGGATGGGCGGTTCGGGGATGCTCTCCATGCCGCGCACCTGTACGCTGCTGGTGTGGGTGCGCAGGATGATGTTCTTCGTCACGTCTTCAGCGTTCTGCTCGATGAAGAAGGTGTCCTGCATGTCGCGTGCGGGATGGT
>CAZDAN010000285.1:0-2120 GCA_964503565.1 uncultured Bacteroides sp. | reverse complement strand
TTCAGTGCTACGGTCGAAGGGAACTTCTTGCCTGTATAGTAGATGCGGGCGGTACGGTCGTTGTATTTTGCGACATTGTCATTCTTTACCAAACAGACAAGCAGACTCTTTGTCACGTCCAAATCTGTCTCTTGTTTGGTTTCTGCTGCATACGAATTCAGGACAATTTCGTTGGGATATTCTTGTTTTACACTGAACAGGTCTATTTCATACAAATGCGGAGGTATCATCCCCTGTGCAATTCTGTTGGCTTCTTTGAACTTGCTTTCTTCGGGATGCAGAGCATCAATCTCGTTAAATAAGCGGATGAGCGAACGACCGATGGCGTACGACAGATTTACGGGCACTGCGTTGCCAATCTGCTTGTATTGTGCAGTGAGATTACCCTCAAATTGCCATTCGTCGGGGAAAGTTTGTATGCGGGCATATTCGCGCACCGTCAGCGGACGTGTCTCTGTGGGATGACAACGCTCCGTTTGCTTCTGTGCCGGAGCACAAGTGAGCGTCAGCGAAGGTTCGTCGAGAGAGAGGCGTCGAGCCATACCCGTTTTGCCACCACCAAGGTAGAAACTGCCTCCCATATATTCTTTCTGAACTTCTACAGGAAGGTCGCGCCAGTCTCCCCCTTCAGGCACCATGGCCATTACACGCTTTTTCTTTTCGGGATATGCTTGTCCGTCGGACGCAGGCACATCCGTGGAAAACAGGTCTCCCTTATAGAAAGCGTCACGCAGAGTCATCACCCGCTTGTATGGGTCAGGCCAACGGAATGCTACCTGTTCGGCAATGTCGTTACGGATAGCTACCAATATCAAGCGTTCGCGTTTCTGAGGAACCTTGTACATGATGGCCTTCAATACACGGGGTTCGACTAATGTGTAGCCAAGTTCGGCAATAGCCGTGCGGATAACCTCCAGTGTACGGCCATCATCGTGAGAAAGCAAGCCTTTTACATTTTCTCCCAAAAACACTTTGGGACGTATTTCACGCACTGCACGGGCAAGTTCAAAGAAAAGAGTGCCGCGTGTATCGTTCAATCCACCTTTCTTTCCTGCGTAGGAGAAGGCTTGACAAGGGAAACCACCTGAAAGAAAATCCACTTTATCACGTAGAGGGGTGAAATCCACCTTGTGAACATCGCCTTCCAGCACATTCCATTCAGGGCGGTTGCGCCGTAATGTCTGACAGGCCATTTCGTCCATTTCGTTCAATAGCACATGCTTAAAACCAGCCAAATGCATACCCAATGCCAAACCACCCGCACCGGCAAACAACTCTACGGAAGTGAAGTCACGCAGCGGAGTCACGTTCGCTTCTTCCTGCCATCGTGTTTCGAGCATAGAGCGAACAGAAGGAATTTCGGTCAAATCTTCCATATAAAAGCCCTCTTTGCCCTGTTCGTTTTTACGATAAGGATATACACCCGTTTCTCCCCATTTCTGCACGGTTGCAAACGAAGTGCCAAGGATGTCGGCCAAGTTGGTTGCTGATAAAAAAGTCTTGCTCATGTTTAGAAATTATCAAATCCTTCGTAGGTTTTGAATGCCAATAAATACAGACTTTTCATTATGTCAGAGGAAAGTTCTGAAAGTTCGGCAAAAACAGTATTTTGATTCTCTTCACGATTCATACTTTCGATGACATCGTCAATTATATCCGGCAATGCACGACACATTTTCACAAATGCTTCTGCATCACCAAAAACTATCTCATAAAATTTGTCCATTGAGACACGACGGATATTCTCATTATTGAAGCGTTCTTTATCAACTGTGACTATCCATGTTTTATTTTGAGAACGCGTGGCAATAGCTTCCACAAGCATACACGTGGCTTTACTATCACGGACAATTTTATTTTGCATCTTTATGTATGTCTTTTGCCCGGCTGCAGAGTTCATCGTATTGTGCTTGTTTTTCATTTCTACAAATATATGCCTCTCCTCATTCACCACATCGAATCCCTCTTCGGGTACAGTCCACCCGTTTCCTGCATAACGGAACAGATTTTGATGGAAATAGCCGATGTGGTTATTGTTCGACTTATCCATTTGTCGCATACATTCGGAAGCTATCACCTCTTCCATCGTCCGACCATAGACTTTTGAGTCAAATGTCAGC
>CAZDAN010000284.1:0-2211 GCA_964503565.1 uncultured Bacteroides sp. | reverse complement strand
CGCGACGCTACAGTTTCTAAGATTGAAAACCTGTTGACTGTTCAGCAGGAGGTTGCCGATGCAGAAACAGGTGCTTTGCACGCATGGACTGTTAACAGAATCGACTTGGGTGATAATTACGTAACTGGCGTTTTGGCCAATGGTGGTACATTGAACCTATTGAAGAACGAAACTATCGAATGCGCAACTATCGATGCTGGTAACACTGTGATCATCAACCTGAATGGTTTCGATATTACAGCTGCGAATGGACCAACATTAAAAAATATTTTGTTCCGAGTGAATGGCGAATTGATTATCAACGGTGAAGGTAATGTAGATACCAAGAATGCAGATTGCTATGTGGCGAGCGCTAACAGAGGTGGCAAGATTACCGTGAACGGTGGTAACTATACTTCAGCCACTACTTGCTTCCAGTCTAATGGTGGTAAAGTTATCATCAATGATGGTGAATTCAATGCTTTTGACAACACTTATAAAGGAAGATATACCGTAAACTATATCGATACTTACAAAGATAGCGGTTTGATTAAGATTTATGGTGGTTCATTCTATAAGTTTAATCCTCTTAAGTCTGAAGGTGAAAATCCTGTTGCTAATTTGGTGGCAGACGAAAGTGAAGTGAATGCTTATTACAACGGTGGAATAAATAATAACTTCTTAAACTATGCGTACAATGAACTCAATGCAGCTCCGAGCGTAGTGGTTAAATACGTTGTGTCTCTGAAAGAATAAGAACAGTAAATGGTATAAAGGTGAGGCCCCCACATGGGAGCCTCACTTTTTTAGTACATAACATCGCCATTTAAATAGTTAACTCCGTTCGGGAACCAAACAAACACGGTTCGCGAACGGAGTTGATACTTTAAAACTTATTCTTTAATCGGGCATTTCCGAGGTCAGCCATTTGGTGGCAGGCACGGCGCGGATGGTGTGTCCCAAGTGTTCTATCTCCTCCTCTTGGCTGAAGGTTATCAGCGTGAGGCGACTGCAACGGAACTTTTTGCCCCCTTCCACCAGTCCTTTAATTTCGCGTCGGCGGGTCTTCTCCGATGCAATGTCGTAACTCACTTGAATCAGTTCCTGCACCACACCGTCCTTAGCGACCACGAAATCAACTTCAAAAGAGCGGTCGCGGTAGTAGAAAATCTCGGCATATTGGTGGTGGTAGCGGCGCATCAGCTCTACACACACTACATTCTCCAGTTTCCAACCAAGGTTTTCCAGTGAGAAACTTCCTGCGCGGTCGGAAGCAAAGGCTACATCCACGACGTAGCACTTCTCGTTGCATATCCGTTCACGAGCCTTGAAAGAGAATTTCTGTACCCCTATCAGCAGAAAAGCTTCCTTCAGGTAGCCATAATATTTGTCCACCGTATGGTTGGAAACTCCAAAGAGGGTGGCAAGCGTCTGCGGCACATACTCCTGTGCATAGTTGTCAACCAGGTATTTGGCCATACGTTCCAAAACATCCACATGGCGTACCTTGAAGCGTTTGGCAATGTCGTTCCGCACTATTGCATTGAACAGGCCGTCCACATATCCCCGCCTGTTCTCTTCTGTCAATAGTTCCGGCATTCCCCCTTTGTTCAGATAGTCGTGCAATGCCGCTTGCCTCAGTCCCGAAGCCCGGGTTGAGATGGATGCAGTGTCAACTTGTCGCATCCGGCAATATTCTTGGAATGAGAAGGGATAAAGTTCCACCTTGTTGTGTCTTCCCGTCAGGTGGGTTATCAGTTCGTTGGACAACAATTTGGAGTTGGAACCAGTCAGGAACAGGTGTTTCTTCTGCCTGAGCAAGCGATTTACGAACAAGGGCCAGCCTTCAACGTTCTGTATTTCGTCGAAAAACATGCATTCCACATCGCCATATACTATATATATAGCTTCCAACACCCTGTTCAAGTCGTCGGCATCGAGCCCGATGAAGCGTTCGTCATCAAAGTTTACGAATGCACAACTCACCTGCTTGTCTGTCAGAAACTTGGTACAAAGCGTTGATTTTCCACATCGCCGTACTCCAATGACAACCTGTGCCATTCGGCTTGTATAGGACAACTGCTGCTCTTCTAATCTTGGACACAGGTTTCCAATATCATTTGTCTCAAACTCCTCTCGTTGGTCTGCCAATATCACGGCTATTTCATTTGTTTGCATACGCGAATAATTTTGCTGCAAAAATAGGAAATAATTCCTTCTTGAACAAATAAA
>CAZDAN010000283.1:0-2232 GCA_964503565.1 uncultured Bacteroides sp. | reverse complement strand
TGCGGTCGTTCGAGCCTTCCAGGCTTCCCAAGTGCATTACCAATGCATTCTCCTTGGTCACCTTCTTGCACGGATAGCTGGTGTGAGCGGTGCATGAGTTGAAGTAGAACTTGGCAGGGTTCTTCGGATCTTTACTTTCGAAGATGACATCGCGGTCACCCGAACCGATGTAGAGGGCTTCCTTGTAATCCAATTCAAATGTCTCCTCACCGGCTTTCACCACACCGGGGCCACCTACGTTGAACATACCAATCTCGCGACGGGTAGTGAAGTAAGGAGCCTTCAACGGGTCGATAGCCTCCAACTTCAGCGCTTCGTTCACGGGCATGGCACCACCCACCACCATACGGTCGTACATGGAATAGACCATGTTCACCTCGTCAGCGGCAAACACTTTCTCAATCAAGAAATCGCGGCGGATACGCTTGGTATCGTAGTTCTTTGCATCCTCGGGATGCGCCGCATAACGGATTTCATAGTTTGTTTTCATATCAAATGATGTTTAAAAGATTGTTACTGTTTACAATAATTGAGCAAATGTACGAAAAAGAATGGTACGCACGTACATTTTTACTAAAATTAAGAGAAAATCACACTCCAAACGCCTCCTTCACCTTCTCCACATAGTCGAGTTTCTCCCAAGTGAAGAGTTCCACTTCGATGTCCTTGTTTCCTTCGTAGCGGCTGCGGAACTGCTTGGTCACCACCTGCGGCTGGCGTCCCATGTGACCGTAGGCTGCTGTCTCCTGATAGATGGGGTTGCGCAGCTTCAAGCGGTCTTCAATGGCTTTGGGGCGCATGTCGAACAGCTCGTCCACCTTGCGGGCAATTTCACCGTCGGTCATGTTCACGCGGCTACGGCCGTAGGTATTTACATAGATGTTGATGGGACGGGCCACACCGATGGCGTACGACACCTGCACCAGCACCTCATCGCTCACACCGGCAGCCACCAGATTCTTGGCAATATGACGGGCAGCATAGGCGGCACTACGGTCCACCTTCGAGGGGTCTTTACCACTGAAGGCTCCACCACCGTGAGCACCCTTTCCACCGTAGGTGTCAACAATAATCTTGCGTCCCGTCAATCCCGTGTCACCATGCGGGCCACCAATGACAAACTTGCCCGTGGGGTTCACGTGATAGGTGATGTCGTCGTTGAACAAGGCCAACACCTTTTCGGCATGAATAGAGGCTATCACGCGCGGCATCAGAATGTTGATGACATCCTCGCGGATGATGGCCAGCATCTCCTCGTCGGCCTTCAATTGCGCCTCCTCAGTATCATCGGCGGGCAGGATGAAGTCGTCGTGTTGGGTCGAAACCACGATGGTGTCAATGCGCACAGGGCGGTTCTCGTCGTCGTACTCGATGGTCACTTGACTCTTCGCATCGGGGCGCAGATAAGTCATCACCTCACCCTCCTTGCGGATGTCGGCCAACACCTGCAGGATACGGTGCGACAGGTCAAGCGACAAGGGCATATAGTTCTCCGTCTCGTTCGTGGCATAGCCGAACATCATACCCTGGTCGCCGGCACCCTGATCCATGGGGTCTTGGCGCTCCACACCGCGATTGATGTCGGGGCTTTGCTCGTGTATGGCATTCAACACTCCACACGAGTTGCTCTCAAACATATATTCACCCTTCGTATAACCAATCCTCTTAATCACCTCGCGGGCAATCAGTTGCAAATCCACGTAAGCCTTTGTCTTCACTTCGCCGGCAATCACCACCTGTCCGGTAGTCACCAGTGTCTCGCAAGCCACCTTCGACTGGGGGTCGTAGGCCAGCAGTTTGTCCAGTACCGCGTCCGATATTTGGTCGGCCACTTTGTCGGGGTGTCCCTCAGACACCGATTCAGATGTAAACAGATATCCCATTTCTCTTTCTTATTTAGTTATTATTCCTTTGTCATCTCATAGTTCCTATAGTCCCTAAATTCTATAGTCACTATAGTCCCTATCGTTTTCGGGAAAGGAAATGGGTAGAAGTAGAAAAAAAACAATGCACACACAGCCCCACGGCTGTCATTTTTTAGCATTTTTTACTGTGGTTGCAAGCTGCCCAAATCTTTCCACATTGATTTTCAACTGCAAAATTACAACATTTATACAGAAGCACCAAAGGAATGCAGATTTTTCTTTTACGAGCCGGTAACATTCCGATTACTCCCACCCCATCAGCAGCTGGCAATCCTTATAGTATTTCTTCACAGTCTTTTCATTGAGA
>CAZDAN010000282.1:0-2247 GCA_964503565.1 uncultured Bacteroides sp. | reverse complement strand
TTTTTCTCCCGTCAGGGAGATTTTTATCCCCAACGGGGGAAAAAGATTTTAAAGGCAGAAAAAAACAAAGGCTTTCTAACGCAAAAAACTCCCCCTTTTCACACAGCGGGCTGCGATGGCAACTCCAGCCTGCTGTGTGAGTCATCGCAGCGGGCTGTGTGAGTCATCGCAGCGGGCTGCGTTGGCCAACGAAGCCCGCTGCATAAAAAAGTCCCCAGGACTTACGGAATCCATCGCTCGAATCCGGACGTGTGGAGAGTGGAAAGATACAACAAGATTGAGAGAAACAAGAAGGGGATTTGAAAGGAAGAAAATCTACTCATGATGATACGGTTCACCTCGCAATATCGTCATGGCGCGATAAATCTGTTCAACAAAAATCAAACGAATCATCTGATGAGAGAATGTCATCTTCGAGAGCGACATTTTCTCCCCTGCCACCTGATAGATACGTGGTGAAAAGCCATAAGGACCACCAATAATAAACACCAACCGCTTGCCCGTAGTACTTAATTTGCGCTCCATCCACGAAGCAAATTCTACAGAACGAAATTCCTTACCGTGTTCGTCCAACAGCACTACGGTATCTCCTGGCTGTAGAGCCTTCAGAATAAGATCGGCTTCCTTCTCCTTTTGTTGCTCTTCGGTCAGATTCTTGGTATTTTTCAATTCAGGAATAATCTCCATTTCAAAGGGGATGTAGTGCTTCAAGCGCTCTACATATTCCTTGATGGCGGCTATATAATAAGGTTCTACCGTCCGCCCAACGGCAAGCAGAATCGTCTTCATACGAGGGGCAAATATAGCACAAAGATTCCAATTAACCAAGAATAATTTACAAATTAACGAATTATGAGCTACAAGCGAATCATACACGCCAGAAGCCCATCAGAAGCTACAATCTCAAGGGCCATCCTGCTGTGAAGAACCAAACCGCTGCACACCAAGACAAAAGAGGGTGGTGCCGATGTACGGCACACACCCTCTTCTCTATCATTAGAAAAACGCTGGTTTATTTCACCATCTGCTTTTCTACAGTTACCACACCGTTGGCGTAAGTCTTACGAATGATGTTGATACCCGGCTGTACCTTGTTCAACAATACACCGTTAGCGTTGAAGATTTCAGTGCTGAGAACTTCGCCTTCGGCCACGACATCAGCAATACCAGTAACACCATTCTTATTCAAGCCTGCAGAAGCTACACTGAGACCACCCATGTTGTTGGCAGCGCGAACGCTGAAGTAGTCTTCATCAGTTGCATCAGCAGGAATAGTCCAACTTGTTTCGTTGGTAAACTCAACGATCTTACCATTCTTGCAAACAGCGTAGCAGAATACATATTCAGAAGCATTCCACTTGAGGATACCGCTTTCAACTGTCACATTCGGAGTGAGAGCCTGCTCGGTGAGCAACTGGGGCTGCCAGCCGTCATCGCCTGCCAATACATTTTCCACAGTGAACTTGGCAGCTTCTTCAGCAGTCAGGACGGGGTTGTAAGAAACAGCCACATTCTGTCCGTTAGACGAGAAGCTTGTCTTACGGTTGCTGCAATCTACAGGAGCACCACTCTCAGTGTGGCTATTGTACTCAGCGAAGAGTCCGGGCACGGCACCCATATCGCTCCAACCGGCTGCAGAAGGAATAATCTTCATGGTCGTGTTGATGTAAACCGCACGCGGGCTACCCTGCCAGGGACGACCGAGTGAATAGTTTCCATCCTGCTCGGCTGCACCGTCGATTGTACAGTTACTGAACACGTAACCCCAAGCACTTGAAGTGGCAGGAGCCGTAATGCAGTCGCCGCTTCCACGCTTGTTGTTGTAGAGTGTCACACCGTTGAAGAAGATATCACCACCACCGCAGAGGTAGTCAACCGTACCGGTAATCATACCACCTTCCCAGTAAGTACGCTTGGTGGCACGAGTGTAGTAAGTATCCTGATTAGAGAGCAGGCGCACATTCTTGTAAACAGCCTTGCTGGCATTTTCCTGAAGAACTACGCAACGTCCCATAGAAGCACCCGTGTCACGCAGACGGTCATAATCGGTGCTCTTCAAGGTGAGGTCTTGCATATAGATGTTCTCGCCACCAGTGCAGAGAGTTGCAGTCACACCGATACCTTCGGCTTGCGGGTCGTTCACAATGATGGTGTTCTCCATGCTTTCACCGATGAGTGAAACATTACCCGGAACAGTTGTCAGACAAGCAGTACCGAGGTCGTAAGTACCATCGTGCAAGAAGATGC
>CAZDAN010000281.1:0-2258 GCA_964503565.1 uncultured Bacteroides sp. | reverse complement strand
GTAAATGATTGGTGCTCAGTTGATAGATAAGAAAACATCATCCCAAGGCTAAGGTAGGTTAAGCCTTGGGATGATGTCAGTGGAGGAGTGAGTGTTTTCTGTTTCCTTACATTGCAAGTGGAGAAATGTTTACAGGTTTATTTCACCACCACTTTGACGTTCTTCACCATGCCGGCATATTGTTCGTCGGAGCCGGTTTCGATGACGTTCATGGGTACTTCGCCTTTTTGGGCTTTACTCTTTACTGTGCCTGAGAATTGGATGCGGCACTCGTTTTTGAGGGTTGCCTCGACAAATACCTTGTAGGTTCCCTTGGCTACGCGCTTGCCTTCGTTGTCGGTGAAGTCCCAAAGGAAGGTTTGCTTGCCGCTCTCTTTGGGAGTAGCTCCGGTGAATGCGTCAAGCTCAGTGTCGGTCATTTCGGCAGCTTTGGCATTGGTTACCCATGTGGGTACGCAAGCCGGACGATAGGTGTAGCCACGTTTGATGGGTTGTCCTTCGCGCACACGCCCTTTAGTGGTGAATGAGGTGACGAAGAGGGTCTTTACGACTTCGCTTTTCTCGTTCTCAATCCACACGGCATACTGGTTTGAGCCGGGGCCTGACTTGCGCTCGTAGTCGAACGTAATCTCTACACACTTGTCCGTTGAGGACTTCTTCTTTCCGTCGTTCAAGGCCAACATGCCGAGGGAGGTGGCGATGAGCAGACACATGGTGATAATCTTTTTCATATCAAATTCTTTTTTTAGTGAATAATTTTCTAAGACAAACGGTTTATGATGCTCCTGCCTTCGCACTACGGCTGAAGTTCACCATGAGGACACCACCGAAGACCATGAGGGCGGCAAGCACCTTTTGCCAACCGAGGGTGTCCATGCCCAGGCAGATGCTGATGGTGGTGGCGATGATGGGTTGCACGTAGGAGTACATGCTCACCAGTGTCGGACGGATGCGCTTCTGACCGACAGGGATGAGGAAATAGGTGACGAAGGTGGCGCAGATGATGAGGTAAGCCAGCTCGGAGAGGAAGGTGCCGGAGAGGGAGGCGTAGTCGAGGGTGACTATCTCGTGACCGGCAAAGGGAAGGGACATGAGGGTGGAGAAAAGGAATATCCACTTCATGAACGTGACCACCGGATAGCGGGCGATGAGGGGCTTGAAGATGCCCAAGTAGAGCGAGAAGCTGAGGCAATTGGCAATGATGAGGAGAATGCCCATGAGGGTTGTCTGACGCGAGGAGTCGGAGACGCTGACACTGTTGAGTATCAGCAGAATGATGCCCACGAAACTGATGGCTACCCCACCCGCCTTGCGCAAGGTGATGGGTTCTTTCAGGGCAAAGGCGGCAATGAACATCGTCAGGATGGGCGAGATGGCACTGACGATGGAGCAATCCATGGGAGTGATGTCGGGGATGGCAATGAGAAAAGTTATCTGTGTGAGGAAGAAGCCGAGGACGGAGGCCATGAATATTTTTATAAAATCCTTCCGCTCTACCTTTTCACCAGGGACAAATAAGGAGATGAGCCAAAAGAGCAGCCCTGCCCCTATGGAGCGCAGGCAGAAGAGAGCCATGGGCGAGATGAGGTGTCCGCTGGTCAAATCTTTGCATACGATGATGTTGATGCCAAAGATGGAGTAGGCAATGAAGCAAGCCAGATGGCCGAGGAGTTTTGAGTTCATAATTGTTTTGTCTTTAGGCACGGATTACGCGGATTACGCGGATTTCTTGTTTAAGTTTTAACTGTAAGTTTAGTATAAATTCAATTTATCCGTGTAATCTGTGTAATCCGCGCCTAAAATATTACATTGTCAACAATTCCTTCACACAAGCCGAGATGGCGCGTCCTTCGGCACGTCCGGCCAGTTGCTTGGTGGCCACGCCCATCACCTTGCCCATGTCTTGAGGGCCTGCGGCACCCACTTGGGCGATAATCTCTGTCAATGCAGCTTTCAGTTCGTCGGCGCTCATCTGCTTGGGCAAGTAGTCTTCGAGTACAGCCACCTGTGCCAACTCGTCACTGGCAAGGTCGGCACGTCCCTGACCTTCGTAGATGGAGGCCGCGTCTTTTCCCTGCTTAGCCAACTTTTGGATAATCTTGATAGCTGCTTCGTCAGAAAGCTCGTCATTAGCTCCCGGTGCTGTCTTTGCCTCCAGGAATACTTTCTTCACATTGCGCAAGGTCTCCAAGCGCACTTTGTCACGGGCCTTCATGGCCTCTTTGATGTCGTTGCTGATTTGGTCGAATAACATGGTT
>CAZDAN010000280.1:0-2285 GCA_964503565.1 uncultured Bacteroides sp. | reverse complement strand
ATCACATCGAAATAAAAGAGCGCGAACTGAGCAACGAGGAGAAGCAGGCGCAGAACGATCGCGAGAGTATGTTTGTGGTGAACGACTTTGCCAACAACTATTTCCAGAATCTCCTTCATAATCATGTGGACGGGCAGAGCATCGGACTAGCTTACTTCCGCCAGCGTGGCTTCCGCGACGACATTATCCGCAAGTTCCAGTTGGGCTACAGCTTGACCGAGCGCGATGCCTTGGCCAAGGAGGCTAAGCGAAAGGGTTTCAAGGAGGAGTTCTTGGAAAAGACCGGCCTTTGCTACCGGCGCGACAACGACGGACAATTGCGCGACCGTTTTTGGGGGCGTGTGATGTTCCCCGTGCATACGCTCAGTGGCAAGGTCATCGCCTTTGGTGGCCGTGTGTTGAAGACTGACGGTAAGGTGGCCAAGTATGTCAACTCGCCCGAATCGGACATCTATCATAAGAGCAACGAACTTTACGGTATCTACTTCGCCAAGCAGGCCATCGTCAGGGACGACCGTTGCTTCTTGGTGGAGGGGTACACCGACGTCATCAGCATGCACCAGGCGGGTATTGAGAACGTGGTGGCCTCGTCGGGCACTTCGCTCACTTCCGGGCAAATCCGGTTGATACATCGTTTTACAAACAATATCACTGTACTTTATGATGGCGATGGGGCTGGCATCAAGGCTTCCATCCGAGGCATCGACATGTTGTTGGAGGAGGGCATGAACATCAAGGTGGTCCTTCTGCCCGATGGCGAAGACCCCGACAGCTTTGCACGCAAGCACAATGCCACCGACTACAAGGCTTACATCAATGCGCACGAAGTCGACTTCATCCGCTTCAAGACCAATCTGTTGCTTGAAGAGGTGGGCAACGACCCCATCAAGCGGGCCACGCTCATCGGCGACATTGTGCGCAGTATCTCCGTCATTCCCGAAAACATCGTGCGCTCGGTCTATATCCGCGAGTGCAGCCAACTGCTTCAGGTGGAGGAAAAGCTGCTGGTGCAGGAGGTGAACAAGCTGATGACGCGCACCAAGGAGG
The DNA here is from genome assembly GCA_964503565.1 of uncultured Bacteroides sp. Taxonomy (GTDB): domain Bacteria; phylum Bacteroidota; class Bacteroidia; order Bacteroidales; family Bacteroidaceae; genus Phocaeicola_A. Next base: position 1,238 of record CAZDAN010000280.1, on the reverse strand, counting down.
AGAAGCAAGCCGCTGCCGAGAAGCAACGCCAGCGCGAGGCCGCCAAGGCAGAGCGTATGCAACAGTCGAATCTTCCCGCGTCCGATGGCGAAATCCCCGTGGAGCTGTTGGGAAGTCCGGAGCCTCCTCCTCCCATGGAGGGATTGGGTGTTCCTCCTCCCCCGATGGAAGAGGGTGGGAGTGAGGGAGCATATGTACCACCTCCTTCCGCACCATTCCCATCTGAAGGTGGTGAAGGGAGCGCAAATGACAGGGTAGGACATTCTACTCCCCTCCCTTGGGAGGGGCAGGGGGAGGGTCCGACGGGAGATGGCCTGTTCAAACAAAAGAAATCCTATCACGACAAGGAGGTGTTGCTGATGCAGCAGGTAGTGCGCTATGGCGAGCGGGTGATGTATGCCATGGAGGACGAGAGCGGGGCATCCCGTGAAGTGACGGTGGCCGAGCATGTGGCATCCGACTTGGCTGTGGATGGTCTTCAGTTACAAGACCCGATGCACCGTCGTATGCTCGACGAGGTGATGCAGCGCATCCACAGCGAAGGATTCGTGGCTTCGCGTTACTTCTTCTCTCATCCCGACCCGCAGGTGGCCCGCTTGGCGGCTGACCTCAGTAGCGACCGTTATCAGCTCAGTAAGTATCACTCCCGTTCGCAAAAGGTGGTGACTGACGACGAGCGCCTCTGCGAGTTGGTCCCCCACTTGCTTACCGACCTGAAACTGGCCATCGTGGAAGATGAATTGAAGCAGGTGCTCGCCGCCCTTCAGGATCGTTCCGTTATGTCCGATGCTGCCCGTTACATGGAAATCATGAAGCGCTATAAAGACCTCTCCGAAGTGCAGCGCGCCATTGCCAAACACGCCGGAGACCGCGTGGTATTGTCATAAAACTGTCAAATTTGCACTCGCTGAGTGCAAATTTTCTTCATTTTTGCACTTTGTGAGTGCAAATTTCAAAGAATCCAAGAACCACCATCACGGTGACTCTTGGATTTTGTGCGCAATAGTATCAACTAAATGTACTCAAAAAAGTATTTCACTCCTTCCAATCCCCCTCTTCCAGTTCAAAGATATCGTTTACGGGGGTGTTGAACACGGCCGACATGCGCAGGGCAAGTACCGTCGAGGGATTGAACTTCCCCTGTTCGATGGCCACGATGGTCTGTCGGCTCACCTTCACTCTGTCCGCCAAGTCCTGTTGCGTCATGCGCAGCTTGGCACGTTCTACTCGCAAGTTAT
>CAZDAN010000279.1:0-2288 GCA_964503565.1 uncultured Bacteroides sp. | reverse complement strand
CATGGACACGGCCTTTTTTATTTCATTTGCGAACCAGAATTTCACTCTACGATTGTCATTTCGTCGACCAAATGTTTGCATCCACCTAACTTTTCAAGGATGAAGAGGACGTAGCGGATGTCCACCACTATGCAGCGCTGTTTGGCGTTGTCGAAGTTGATGTCACCGCTGAGCGACTCCCAGTTACCATCGAAGGCCGCACCGATGAGATGTCCGTCAGCATCCATCACGGGGCTTCCGCTATTACCACCGGTTATGTCATTCGTGGTGATGAAGCACACGGGCAGGCGACCGTCTTTCATAGCATAACGACCGTAGTCCTTCTTCTCGTAAAGTTCCTTCAACTTGGCGGGTACGACAAACTCGGGATTCGTGGGATCTTCCTTCTCCATCACTCCTTCAAGGGTGGTGAAGTAATCGTAGTTCACTCCATTCTTGGGGCTGTAGGCTTTCACGTTTCCATAGGTAAGGCGGATGGTGAAGTTGGCATCGGGCGACTTGGGATTGGGAGCGTACATTTCGCAAAGGCCGCGCACATAAGTCTTGTGCAACAACTCCAAATCTTTGCTTATCGGAGCCAATTTATCCTGCAACCGGTAATAGAAGGCCCACTTGGCACGCGAATAAGCCGTGGCCAAGTCGCGTTCGATAGCCTTCACCGTGGGTTTCTTCAGGAACTTCTCCAGATTTTCCTCATTGCTGGTAATAGAATGGGCGTAAAGATCGTCGATATATTTCTCCACGTTACCCTTATATTCCTTCCGGATAGTTTCGTAGAAGTCTGGCTGCTCCTCACCTGCCATTTCTGCATAGAGGGGGAAGAGGGCCTTGGCAACCTTGCGATCCACGTCATGGTCATAGTCCTTATTATGAATACTATGGAAGGCACCCCGAATGGCTTCGCCCCAACTTTCAATGCCTACCTTATTTTTGGCTTCAATGGCTACCTTCATGCTGTCCATCATGGCGTAGGGTGCACCGAACTCGATGCCTTGCATAAAGGTTTCGCGGAAAGCCGTGTTCAAATACACTGTCCGATTTCCCTTAGCCATCAGGCCGTCGATGTCGCTCACGACATTCTGATACTCGGTATGTCCGCTGGCATCGGCAAACTCGGTAAAACGTGCCTCCTGTTCGCTCTTCATCTCGCATACCTTGTTATCTATAATAGCCTTATTCATGCCGATGGAGTTCTTCCAGTAGTTACTGCTTTGGGCATACTTGCTGGCATACTGGATGCGCACCTTATGGTTGGCAGCCATTTCCTGCTTGAGCACAGCCTGACGGGCTTCGCGCACTTGGATGCGGGGTGTGTTGATGCCATCCATGCGTTGTTGTACCTCACTACGGGTGAGGAAGCGCGATGTGCTACCGGGGAATCCCATAATCATGGCATAGTCGCCCTCCTGTAAGCCACGGATGGATACACTGAGGTGCTTGGGAGTCTTCAGGGGCACATTCTCTTCGCTGTACTCTGCCGGTTCGCCATTCGCATCGGCATATATACGGAACATACTGAAGTCGCCCGTGTGACGCGGCCACATCCAGTTGTCCGTTTCGCCACCAAATTTGCCTACCGACGAGGGAGGAGCAGCCACCATGCGCACGTCGGAATACACCTTTTTATAGAACAGGTAGAAACGGTTGCCGGCGTAGAAGGGGAGGGCTTGCGCTTCGATTCCTGGTTTACCATCGTATTCGCTGGCCTTCAGTTGGCGGTTGGCAAACTTGCGGAGGAAGGGACTGCCGAGTGCCTCCACCTCGCTCACTTCGCCGCGCTCGACACAAGCGTTGACACTATCGGTCACATCCACAATCCTTTCTACAAAAGTAAAGGTCAGTCCCGAAGTGGGAATCTCATCCTTGCGACTCATTGCCCAAAAGCCGTCGGCCAGATAATCGTGCTCCTCCGTGCTGTGCTGCTGGATAGCTCCATATCCGCAATGGTGATTGGTGAGGACAAGCCCCTCAGCTGAGACAATTTCGCCCGTACATCCGCGGCCGAAGATTCCCACGGCATCCTTCAACGCCAGTTGGCTGGTACTGTAGATGTCTTCAGCATCGAGCCTCAAACCTTGTTTCTTCATTTGGTCATTCAGGTGCTGTTCCTTCATCATCTGGAGCAGCCACATGCCTTCGTCGGCTCTCAAGTTGCAGGCAAAGACAACAGCCGAAGCAAAGGCCAAATAGAGTTTCATTCTTTTCATTTTTTCTCTCTCTCTTTCTTGTTTAAGTTAATAATGATTTGTCTCCAATTGTGGGCAAAATTACTACAAATCCCCCAATAC
>CAZDAN010000278.1:0-2302 GCA_964503565.1 uncultured Bacteroides sp. | reverse complement strand
TTGCTGGCCTGCCTCAATCCCGGCGACAAGTTCATGGGCTTGAATCTGGCTCATGGTGGTCACCTCTCTCACGGTTCACTGGTGAACACCAGCGGAATCCTCTACACTCCATGCGAATATAATCTCAACAAGGAGACCGGTCGCGTGGATTACGACCAGATGGAGGAAGTGGCCCGTCGCGAACGTCCAAAACTCATCATCGGTGGTGGTTCGGCTTACTCACGCGAATGGGACTATGCCCGTATGCGCAAGCTCGCAGACGAGGTAGGTGCCTTGTTGATGATTGACATGGCTCACCCCGCCGGATTGATTGCTGCAGGTCTGCTGGATAACCCCGTGAAATATGCCCACATCGTGACCTCTACCACCCACAAGACACTGCGCGGTCCTCGTGGCGGTATCATCATGATGGGCAAGGACTTCCCCAACCCTTGGGGCAAGACTACCCCGAAAGGCGAGGTGAAGATGATGTCGCAATTGCTCGACAGCGCCGTATTCCCTGGTCAGCAGGGAGGCCCGTTGGAACACGTCATCGCCGCCAAGGCCGTTGCCTTCGGTGAAGCTCTGCAACCCGAATACAAGGAATATCAGGCACAGGTGCAGAAGAATGCCAAGGTGCTGGCTCAAGCACTCATCGACCGTGGATTCACCATCGTAAGTGGTGGCACAGACAACCACTCCATGCTCGTTGACCTGCGCGAGAAGTATCCCGACTTGACCGGTAAAGTGGCCGAGAAGGCACTCGTAGCTGCCGACATCACCGTAAACAAGAACATGGTACCGTTCGACTCCCGCTCAGCTTTCCAGACATCAGGTATCCGCCTCGGTACTCCCGCCATCACTACCCGTGGTGCGAAGGAAGACCTCATGCTCGTGATTGCCGAAATGATTGAAACCGTACTGAACAATCCCGAAGACGAGGCCGTAATCGCCAGCGTCCGCCAGCGCGTGAACGAGACGATGAAGAACTATCCCATCTTCGCCTATTGATTCTCGTACGCAATCCACAGAGCCGTGGATTGATCTTGATATTGGTTTTAATAAAAGAGGGTATGCCGAACAATTCGGCATACCCTCTTTGTCATTATACAGATGCCTCACTCCTTATATGAATTGTTCTTCTGTCGAAAGAAGAAAAAACACCTGTTCATCTAACAAAAAATCGGGAAAGATGCTTACAATTCAAACTTTTTGTCTAATTTTGCGTTCGTTTTATAGAATTATGCAATTGAAATAACTAATAAATAGAAGAAAATGAAAAAGATTCGTGCAGCCATCGTGGGATATGGCAATATCGGAAAGTTTGCATTGGAGGCATTGGAGGCAGCTCCCGACTTTGAAGTGGCAGGTGTGGTGCGCCGTAGTGGCGCCGAAAACAAGCCGGCCGAGTTGGCCGACTACCCTGTGGTGAAACACATCAGTGAGTTGAAAGAGGTGGACGTGGCCATTTTAGCAGCTCCGACACGCAGCATCGAAGCGTATGCCAAGGAGATTTTGGCCATGGGCATCAATACGGTGGATAGCTACGACATCCACTCGGGTATCGTAGGCCTGCGCCGTTCACTCGACGAAGTGGCCAAAAAGCATGGTACGGTGTCCATCATCTCGGCCGGATGGGATCCGGGAAGCGATAGTGTGGTGCGCACCCTGATGCAGAGCTTGGCACCGAAGGGAATCACCTACACCAACTTCGGACCGGGCATGAGCATGGGACACAGCGTGGCTTGCAAGGCCATCGAAGGAGTAAGAGATGCCCTTTCGATGACAATCCCTGTAGGTACAGGCATTCATCGTCGCATGGTGTACATCGAAGTGGAGGACGGATATGACTTCGACAAGATTGCAGCCACCATCAAGGCCGATCCCTACTTTGTGAACGACGAGACGCATGTGAAGCAGGTGGCCAGTGTGGACGAACTGAAGGACATGGGACATGGTGTGAATCTGGTACGCAAGGGCGTAAGCGGAAAGACTCAAAACCAACTCTTTGAGTTCAACATGAAAATAAACAATCCGGCCTTGACCTCACAGGTGTTGGTGAATGTGGCACGTGCCACCATAAAACAACAACCGGGTTGCTACACCATGGTAGAAATCCCCGTCATCGACCTGCTTCCCGGCGACAGGGAAGAATGGATTGCACACCTTGTGTAAAAGATTACCTATGACACCGTCGGAAGAATGCATTCTTTCACCCGAATGATTACTATTCTTCTGAACAATTAACTCCGTTCGCGAACCGTGTTTGTTCGGTTCGCGAACGGAGTTAATTGTTTTGCCAATGATTATCCGTTTCGCCACG
>CAZDAN010000277.1:0-2305 GCA_964503565.1 uncultured Bacteroides sp. | reverse complement strand
GGCTCTTCAATGTTTCATCTTTTCCATCATCACCGGTGAACGACATACCTGTCTGAGAATAGAGCAATGAACCATCTACGCCCAAACCTACGATAGGAATAGTAAATTCAGCCATAGGACCAATGAAGAAACCGGTAAAGTTGTCGGTTTTCAAATTAGACATTGCGTCATCAAAATCGGCTTTCTGAAGGTTCAAACCACCCTTAACACCCCAGCTGAACTGGGCTTGCGCTGACTGAACACCTACAAACATCAGGGCTACAGCCACGAACAAAGTACTGATAATCTTTTTCATTGTTGTTTGATTTTAATAGTTTAACGCTGCAAATATAGTTAAATATTTATATAAACGTATAAAAATGTGCAATAATTCGGAGCTTAAAGTCCTAACTCAGCCGAAATCTCCAACATACGATGGATGGGACGCACGGCTTTCTTGGCAATTTCAGCATCCACCTCCACGGCCGGCCACTCGTGCTTCAGCGTATTGTAGAGCTTCTCCATGGTGTTCAGGCGCATAAAGTTACACTCGTTGCACGCACAAGTGCTGTCCTCCGGCGGAGCAGGGATGAAGTTCTTCTCGGGGCATTGCTTCTGCATCTCGTGCAAAATGCCGCTTTCGGTAGCCACGATGAAGTTCTTCCGGTCGCTCTTCACCGCATGTTTCAACAAAGCAGCCGTTGAACCCACCACATCAGCCAACTTCACTACCGCACCCTTACATTCAGGATGAGCCAACACAAGGGCATCAGGATATTGTTGCTTCAACTCCACAATCTTTTGCACCGAGAACTGCTCGTGCACGTGGCAAGCACCATTCCACAAGAGCATCTCCCGACCGGTGACGGCATTGATGTAGCTTCCCAAATTTCGGTCAGGGCCAAAGATAATCTTCTCCTCCTTCGGGAAACTCTCCACAATCTGGCGGGCATTGGTGCTGGTCACCACCACATCCGTCACTGCCTTCACGGCCGCTGTGGTGTTCACATAGGAGATGACCGTATGGTCGGGATGCTCGCCCACAAACTTGGCAAACTCCTCGGCCGGACAACTGTCGGCCAACGAACATCCGGCATTCAAGTCGGGCACAAGCACCTTCTTGTCGGGACACAGCACCTTGGCCGTCTCGCCCATGAAGTGCACGCCACACATCACAATGATGTCAGCATCCGTCCGTGCCGCCCATTGTGCCAATGCAAGACTGTCTCCCACGAAGTCGGCAATATCCTGCAATTCGCCACTCTGATAGTAGTGCGCCAAGATGACGGCATTCTTTTCCTTGCGCAACCTGTTTATCTCTTCTTTCAAATCAATGGACTTGTCAATGGGTTCGTCCACAAATCCCTTTTCTAACCAGTTCTTTTCAACCATAATATATTATTTTATCTTTTTTCTTTTTTAAATAGAAAAAATGTATGTTGATGATAATATCTTGTGAATAGTGTGGATAATCTTTTCCTCATTTTCTTGGTAAATAAGTTATTAGACCCTTGTCTCCACTTATCAGTCAACTATCAACAGGTGTTGTTTTTCCCTTATCTATTGAAATAGAGCACACTTTGGAAAATTATCCGAAAGTTATCAACACCCTGTTAATTGTGGGCAAAGTTAAGAACTTTATGCGAGAAAAGCATTCAAAATAGGCTGAAAAGTGTGTTTAAACTCCATAATTAACTTCCTTCCTTTATTTTTGGAGATTTAATTCCCTTTTTAGGAATATATGGTTTTCTTGAATCTGCAAATATCTTATCCACTTTTTATCCTTCCAAGTTTCAACCATCTTTCCACAAGTTATTAACAAGTGGTGAATGGAAAATGTTTATTCATTCAATTACACACGAACTGGCACATATTGTCCTTCATGTGGAATCCAACGCTTCCTTCATGCCTTTTTGACTGGCCGGATATTGGAAGCCTTCCGCATGAACCCCTTCCTCCTGATTTCCGTTCCCTATGCTGTTTTAGCAGTCACCGGGAAATGGTATAACATCAATGGTGTCTTCTCACGCATGAACAAAATCCTATATAGTCGAAAAGTTTTGATTATATACGTGATATTGTTCTTCAGTTGGTGGGCGATTCGGATCATATTCGGCATATAATATGTGCTACACCAACGATGTCATATACAGCGGCAGAAACAATATCCCCTCCTCTTCCTTAACATCACCAGTGTGTATCACGTAAGAGGTTGAAAGAAAATTATGGTATTTGCCATACATTTCCGCAACGAGGTATGCGTATATCAGGAATCTAATACAGGAATCCAACTAACCATAAGGGGAGTTTCTTGCCGATGGGATAT
>CAZDAN010000276.1:0-2321 GCA_964503565.1 uncultured Bacteroides sp. | reverse complement strand
GGGGATGATGCGGCGGATGGCCTCCACGCGGTCGAGGTACCATTCGCGCGTATATTTCCGGTTCATCAGTTTCAGGATGCGGCTGCTTCCGCTCTGCACGGGCAAGTGGATGTGGCGGCAGACGTTCGGTTCCTCGGCAATCACGTGCAATGTCTCGTCGCTCATGTCCTTGGGATGCGACGTGGTGAAGCGGATGCGCACGCCACGGGCCGCCTGTGCCACGGTGCGCAACAGTTGGGGGAAGGTGATGACCCCGCCATCCTCCGCCTCAAAGCGGTAGGAGTTTACGTTCTGTCCCAACAGGGTAATCTCTTTGTAACCCTTCGCCACGAGGTCGGCCACTTCGCCGAGGATGCTCTTCACGTCGCGGCTCCGTTCGCGTCCGCGGGTGTAGGGCACAATGCAATAGTGGCAGAAGTTGTTGCATCCGCGCATGATGCTGACATAGCCCGACACGCGGTTGCCACAGATGCGGGCGGGGATAACGTCGCGATAGGTCTCGGTGGTCGACAACTCCACGTTCATCGCCTTCTGTCCGGCCTCCACCTGTGCCATCAGGTCGGGCAACGACAGGTAGGCATCAGGACCTGCCACCAGGTCGACATGGTGGTTGTTGATGAGCTCCTCCTTCACACGCTCGGCCATACATCCGAGAATGCCCACAATGAGCGAGCGTTTTTTCTTCCGTAGGGCATGAAAATATTCCAGACGGTTCAGGATTTTCTGCTCCGCATTGTCGCGGATGGAGCAGGTATTCAGGAACACGGCGTCGGCCTCGTCCAACGAGTCGCACACCTCATAGCCGGCCATCTGCATGATGGAGGCAATCACCTCACTGTCTGCCACATTCATCTGGCAGCCGTAAGTCTCAATGAAGAGTCTCTTCAGGTCAGTTGCGGATTTTGAGTCCGCTCCTTGATTGGTTTGCATAATGTCAGTATATTAAAATCTGTGCAAAGATAGTGCAAGCCACCCAAAAAACAAAGAAAAATGGCCAAAACGCACAATATATGAAAGAAAATCCGTATCTTTGGCCGATTTATACATAAATAGGTATACGTATGGAAGATTTGATAGGTATTCTGTTTGCCGTAGGATTCATCGTTTTCAAGATATGGACCGGTATGAAAGGGGAGACGGAAGAGGCAGCACCAACCACCACGTCGCAAACCGATTGGGAGGAGGAGAAGCCCTTTAACCCAGAGGAGGTGGAATGGATGGACGAGACAACGCCGACCATGCGCCCTGTGCAGGCTGAGGAGCAACCCCAAAAGGCGCGCTCGTTGAGCGAACTGCTGGCCTCGCTGGGGCAAACGCCACGCACCGAAAAGGTGAAACGCACCGCGGTAAAGCCCGTCAAAGCGGACAGGCCCATTGCTCTGCAACCAACGACGACCAAGCATTCGGACCAATCCATCGGCCGACGCCTGCAATCGCCACAAGAGGTACGCCGAGCATTCATCTACAGTGAGATTTTTAAAAGAAAATATTAAATAGACAAAGGAATATGGCATTGAAATTCATTACGGCAGCCGAAGCTGCCAGTTTGGTAAAACACGGCTACAACATCGGTCTCAGCGGATTTACGCCCGCAGGCACACCGAAAGCGGTGACACTGGAAATTGCAAAGATAGCAGAAGAGGAACACGCCAAGGGCAACCCCTTTCAGATAGGCATCTTCACCGGTGCCAGCACGGGCGACTCGTGCGACGGTATTCTGGCTCGCCAGAAGGCCATCCGCTACCGTGCGCCCTACACCACCAACCCCGACTTCCGCAAAGCGGTGAACAACGGAGAGATTGCCTACAACGACATTCACCTGTCGCAAATGGCGCAAGAGGTGCGCTACGGCTTCATGGGTAAGGTGGACGTGGCCATTCTGGAAGCATGTGAAGTGACACCCGACGGAAAAGTCTATCTGACAGCGGCCGGAGGTATCTCACCCACCATCGCCCGACTGGCCGACAAGGTAATCATCGAGTTGAACGCAGCTCACAGCAAGAACAGCATCGGATTGCACGACGTGTATGAACCGCTCGACCCACCCTATCGCCGCGAAATCCCCATCTTCAAGCCAAGCGACCGCATCGGAACAACCTACGTACAGGTTGACCCTGCCAAGATTGTGGGAATTGTAGAGGTAAACAAGCCCGACGAGGCACGCGCCTTTACCGCGCCCGACCCCATCACGGACAAAATCGGCCAAAACGTGGCCGACTTCTTAGCTACCGACATGCGCCGGGGCATCATCCCCCCCACCTTCCTGCCCCTGCAAAGCGGCGTAGGCAACATCGCCAACGCGGTGTTAGGTGCCTTGGGAC
>CAZDAN010000275.1:0-2369 GCA_964503565.1 uncultured Bacteroides sp. | reverse complement strand
TGGAACGGAAGAAGCTGACGATGTGTTACCTGATAGCCCTCGGCTTGGACGATGTGGATATGATGGCCTGCGCTGCCTGCCTGGCTCCCAATTCCGTGAAAGCCTATCGCAAGGAGTGCCGCGAATTGGTTTTGAACTTGAAACATACACTTTGAAAGTGCAGCCATGAAGTATGAAAAAAGGAGAGTGCGTCAACTGGGGGCGCACTCTCCTTTGGCTCATGTGGGAGGGGGGTCAATCGTTCTCTTCGAGGATGTTGTTCCCGTATTCCATCTCGCCTTGAACAACGAAAAGAAGCTCTTCGGCCGAGAATTTGTCCATTTTGTCTTTTCCTGCTTCGTCGAGCAAGAACTCTACGATTTCGTCCTGGTCGATGTTGATATATCCTTCTTCATCGGGTTCGGCATCGAGGCAACCGCTTGTGGCGTAGTATTCGATGATGAGATCCAAGAAGTAGTACAGGTCGTCATCGGTGAATCGTTCCTTCAACTCTTGCGGCAGATAGTTTCTGATGAATGCAACGGTCTTTGCATCTTCCGCTGCATCGTCAAACAATAAATCGTCTTCTGAACTCATAGTGGTTAGGTTTTAATGTTAATAGCTGTTTTCCTTTATAGCATGGCTTTGATTTTATCAGCAAAAGCTGATTTGGGAGCTGCGCCTACTTGCTTGTCCACCACTTCGCCGTTCTTGATGAACAGTACGGTGGGGATGTTGCGTACACCGAAGCGTGACGTCAGGTCGTCATTCTCGTCCACGTCGCACTTGCCAACGATTACTTGGCCTTCAAACTCTTCTGCCAAAGCCTCGATGTCCGGCGCAATCTTCTTGCAAGGACCGCACCAAGTGGCCCAAAAGTCCAATACGATAGGTTTTCCTTGTGCAACCAACTCTTCATAGTTGCTGTCTGTGATTTCTAATGCCATAATCTTTATATGCTTTTAAAGTTCGTACTAAAGTTTCTGAGGACAAAGATAGTACAAACCGAGAGAAGAACAAAAGGATTTATGTTTTTTTTTCTTCTATGTTCCAACAATGTATCTTTCGGATGGTCGGAGTCTGTCTTTGTTTCCTCTTTAGTTTATGCTGAAATCCATTGTCGGATGGCTCTTGAGGAAGTGGACAAGCTCCTTTCCTACTGCAATCTTCATGGTTTTCGAGATGAGATTCGTTTGCATCTGATTCTCAATGTCCTTTATTTGAAAATGCAGTTCGACATCTCCCGGATGTCCGGAGATAAGGGGGGTGATGTCGGCTAACAAGGAGTCGTCCAATGTGTCCAACGTGGTGCTGATGGTGATTTTCTCAATCAGTTTGTCCTTCACGTCGGGAAGCAGTTCTATCTTGTTTATCTTCACTTCCAATTCATCCTGTCGCCATTGCTTGGGTTGCACTTTGGCATGAATGAACAGGAAATATCCCTGCTGCATATAGCGCCCCCAGTCGATCCAGTCTTGTCCGAAGAGGGGGAATTCGAAAGCTCCTGAATAGTCCTCGATTTTACCGATTCCAAAAGGATTCCCTTTCTTTGTATATCCTTCGCGTAGCCCCGTAACAATGCCTCCGAGGGTGATGTCCCGATTGGCCAAGGGGGTAAGGTCGGCGGCCAATGCATCCATGTGGGTGGTGCATACATGTTCCAGAATGACTGAATATTCGTCCAGCGGATGGGCCGAAAGGTAGATGCCCACCAGCTCCCTTTCCTTGTCGAGGCGCTCTAAGTCGCTCCATGCTTCGGCTGCGGGAATTTCGGGAGTGGCAATTTCCACAGAGTCGAATCCGCCAAACAAGCTGTTGGCCGCTTCGGCTTGGGCTGTCTGGTAAAGGTTTCCGTAGCGTACCAGTTGGTCGCAGAATGCTTCGCCTTTAGTGTTGGTGGCAAAGAATTGTTCGCGGGTAATCTCTTTGAAGTTGTCAAAAGCACCGGCCAATGCCAAGCATTCGAGGTTCTTACGGTTGCAAGCTGATAAGTTTACGCGCTGTACAAAGTCGAAAATGTTCTTATAGGCACCGTTCTTCTTTCGCTCTTCGATGATGGCCAATACGGCATTTTCACCCACTCCCTTGATGGCTCCCATGCCGAAACGGATGTCGCCGGCGGCGTTGACAGAGAATTTCAGGTTACTCTCGTTCACGTCGGGTCCCAATGTCTGTATGCCCATAGACTTGCACTCGTCCATTAGCTTGGTGATTTCGGTGATGTTGCTGATGTTGCGGCTCATGGTGGCGGCCATGTACTGGCTGGGATAGTTTGCCTTGAGGTAGGCCGTTTGGTAGGCTACCCACGAGTAGCAGGTGGCGTGGCTCTTGTTGAAAGCGTATGAGGCGAACTTTTCCCAGTCGCTCCAAATCTTGTCGAGTATTTCCGG
>CAZDAN010000274.1:0-2372 GCA_964503565.1 uncultured Bacteroides sp. | reverse complement strand
TTTCTTATCCTCAGCTACCATCATCCCCATCCGTACGGGAGTCGTCAGGGATATACGCGTACAACTTTACCAAAAGATACTCAGTCTTCCCCTCGGCTTTTTCAGTGAGGAGCGCAAAGGAGACATCATCGCTCGTATGAGCGGCGACGTACAAGAGATAGAGAACTCCATCATGAGTTCGCTCGACATGCTGTTCAAGAATCCCATTTTGATTATCGCTTACTTTTCGACCCTGATGATGATAAGTTGGAAACTGACCCTCTTTACCATTGCCGTATTACCATTGATGGGGTGGTTCATGGGATTTGTCGGCAAACAATTAAAGCGCAAGTCACTCATCGCACAAGGACAATGGAGTGACCTGATGAGTCAAGTAGAGGAAACTTTAGGCGGATTGCGCATCATCAAGGCATTCAACGCCGAACAGAAGATGGACAAACGATTCAAGCAATCCAACGATTTGTATCGCCATACCGTCAATCGAGTAAATACTCGCCAACAATTGGCACACCCAATGAGTGAGTTTCTTGGCACCATCCTTATAGTCATTGTATTATGGTTCGGCGGTACTTTGATACTCAACAACGAGAGCACCATAGACGCTCCGTCGTTTATTTATTACCTTGTCATCCTTTACAGTTTAGTCAATCCCCTGAAGGAATTTTCAAAAGCAAGCTATAACATACCCAAAGGATTGGCCAGCATGGAGCGTGTGGACAAAATACTGATGGCAGAAAACCCACTGACAGAGCCGACCCTTCCAAAGAAAATCAAAGAACTGAAACAATGCATCGAATATCGCGGAGTTTCTTTCAAATACGAAACCAAGTGGGTATTGCGCGACATTAACCTCACCATCGAACGAGGAAAAACAATAGCTCTTGTAGGGCAATCTGGCTCAGGCAAGTCAACTCTCGTTGACCTCTTACCCCGATTCTACGACGTACAGGAAGGTGAAGTCCTTATCGACGGTGTGAACGTGAAGGATACCACCTTACATGATTTGCATTCCATCATGGGCAACGTAAATCAAGAGGCCATCCTTTTCAATGACACTTTCTACAACAACATCACTTTCGGTGTAAAGGATGCTACTATGGAGCAAGTCATTGAAGCGGCCAAGATTGCCAATGCCCACGACTTCATCATGGCCAGCGAACAAGGATATGAAACAATGATTGGCGACCGTGGAGGAAAACTCAGCGGCGGACAGCGTCAACGCATCAGCATCGCACGTGCCATTTTAAAGAATCCACCTATTCTTATCCTCGACGAGGCGACATCGGCGCTCGATACAGAGAGCGAACGATTGGTGCAAGAGGCTTTGGAGCGACTGATGAAAAGCCGTACCACCATTGCCATCGCACACCGCCTCTCCACCATCCGCAATGCCGACGAGATATGCGTTCTCCATGAAGGACGTATCGTCGAACGGGGTACACACAACGAATTACTTTCCCTTGACGGCTACTACAAGCGGCTCTGCGACATGCAGCAAGTGTAAAGAATAAGACAATCAATCTTCAGAAAAACTTCTATTTTTTCTGATTATACATTCTTTTTTGCTCAAATTTGGCAAAAGTGTGCAATTTTTACGTCTAATTCCTTTGTCAGTTAAAGCGTTTTGCGTACTTTTGTCCCCTGATAGCCTGCATTGTGCCCTAATGGTACGAGCGGTGCTACTGAGATTGATTATAACAAACATTAATTTTAAAACTAATAAGTAAGATGAGTTTGAAAATTGTAGTATTGGCAAAGCAAGTACCCGACACACGCAACGTGGGGAAAGACGCCATGACCGCAGAGGGCACCGTGAACCGTGCCGCCCTGCCTGCCATCTTCAATCCCGAGGACCTGAACGCACTGGAGCAGGCCTTAAGACTGAAAGATGCTCACCCGGGTTCGACCATTACCATCCTCACGATGGGTCCCGGACGTGCTGCTGAAGTGATTCGCGAAGGTCTTTTCCGCGGAGCCGACAATGGCTATCTGCTGACTGACCGCGCTTTTGCCGGTGCCGACACACTGGCCACCTCATACGCCTTGGCAACAGCCATCAAGAAGATTGGAGAGTTTGACATCATCATCGGTGGCCGTCAGGCAATCGATGGCGACACGGCTCAGGTAGGTCCTCAGGTGGCCGAGAAGCTGGGCTTGACACAGATTACCTACGCCGAGGAAATCCTCAACGTAAACCTTGCCGACAAGCGCATCACCGTGAAGCGCCACATCGATGGCGGAGTGGAGACCGTGGAAGGTCCTCTGCCCATCGTCATCACCGTGAACGGAAGTGCAGCCCCCTGCCGTCCGCGCAACGCCAAGCTGGTGATGAAGTACAAGCGTGCACTGGGTGCTCAGGAGAAGGCCGCCAT
>CAZDAN010000273.1:0-2387 GCA_964503565.1 uncultured Bacteroides sp. | reverse complement strand
TGGTCGTGGAGAAGTTGAACGAGCTGAACATCATCGCCCGCATGGCCAAGCGGTTGAAGGTGCGCCCCAACATCGGCATACGCATCAAGCTGGCCAGCAGCGGAAGCGGCAAGTGGGAGGAGAGCGGAGGCGACGCCAGCAAGTTCGGCCTGACCTCCAGCGAACTGCTCGAGGCCCTCGACCTGTTGGAGAAGAAGGACATGAAGGACTGCCTGAAGCTGATTCATTTCCACATCGGCAGCCAGATAACCAAGATACGGCGCATCAAGAATGCCCTGCGCGAAGCCTCGCAATTCTATGTCCAGCTGCACAAGATGGGCTTCAACATTGAATTTGTGGATACTGGCGGCGGCATGGGCGTGGACTACGACGGCACCCGCTCATCGAGCAGCGAAAGTTCGGTGAACTATTCCATTCAGGAGTATGTCAACGACGTGGTGTCAACCTTCGTGGATGCGGCGGACAAGCACGGCTTTGCCCACCCCAATATCATCAGCGAAACGGGTCGTAGCCTGACGGCTCACCACTCGGTACTCATCTTCGAGGTGCTGGAGACGGCCTCACTGCCCGAAATGGATGACAACTGGGAGCCGGAGGAGGATGCGCACGAACTGGTGAAGGAGCTTTATCAGATATGGGACAACCTGAGCCAGCGCAGTATGCTCGAACCGTGGCACGATGCCCAACAGATACGCGAAGAGGCTCTCGACCTCTTCAGTCACGGCATTGTTGACCTCAACACACGGGCTCAGATCGAGAAACTCTACTGGAGCATCTGCCGCGAGATAAACTCCATTGCCAGCCACATGAAGCATTGCCCCGAGGAGTTCCGCAAGCTGAACAAACTGTTGGCCGACAAGTATTTCTGCAACTTCTCGCTCTTCCAATCGCTGCCCGACTCGTGGGCCATCGACCAGATGTTCCCCATCATGCCCATCCAACGGTTGGACGAACGACCCGACCGCGAAGCCACCCTGCAGGACATGACGTGCGACTCCGACGGAAAGATTGCCAACTTCGTCACCTCGCGCCCCGACACCACCACCCTGCCCCTCCACTCGTTGCGCGAGAAGGAGAGCTATTACCTGGCAGTGTTCCTCGTGGGTGCTTATCAAGAGATTCTGGGTGACATGCACAACCTATTCGGCGACACCAATGCCGTGCACGTGTCGGTCAATTCCAAAGGCTACACCATCGACCAGCTGATTGATGGCGAAACGGTGGCCGAGGTGCTCGACTACGTGCAGTATAACCCCAAGAAGCTGGTGCGCACGCTGGAGACATGGGTCACCCAATCGGTCAAAGAGGGAAAAATTACTGTAGAGGAAGGAAAAGAATTCCTGAGCAACTACCGCTCGGGACTTTATGGATATACGTATTTGGAGTAAAGCTTTTAGGAGTTACCGCTTCGCTAGGAGTTAAAGGAGTTAAAAGGAGTTATCGCAGGCAAAGCCTGCTAGCCAAAAGTCTTGCAATTATGTAGCAGTCATGCAAGCAGAACTATCGGCTTTAACTCCTAGCGAAGCGATAACTCCCTCTAACTCCTTTAACTACTAATAAAGAAATATGAAAGAACAACTTACCATCATCAAAGTAGGCGGAAAAATTGTGGAGGAGGAAGAAACCCTGCAACGCCTGCTGACCGACTTTGCCGCTATCCCCGGCAAGAAACTGCTGGTGCATGGCGGTGGCCGCTCGGCCACCAAGCTGGCAGCCCAATTGGGTATTGAGAGCCAAATGGTGAACGGACGCCGCATCACTGATGCCGACACCCTGCGTGTGGTGACTATGGTGTATGGCGGACTGGTGAACAAGAATATCGTGGCCGGACTTCAGGCCCACGGAGTGAATGCCCTCGGCCTGACGGGAGCGGACATGAATGTCATCCGCTCACACAAGCGCCCTGTGAAGGATGTCGACTACGGCTTTGTGGGCGACGTGGATGAGGTGAATGCCGACTTCCTCGGCAAGCTCATCAGCGAAGGCGTGGTTCCCGTGATGGCTCCGCTCACCCACGACAAGCAGGGACATCTGCTCAACACCAATGCCGACACCATTGCGGGCGAAACGGCCAAAGCCCTGGCCCGCCTGTTCGACGTGACGCTCATCTTCTGTTTCGAGAAGAAGGGAGTGTTGCGCAACGAGAACGACGACGACAGTGTCATCCCCCACATCACCCGTGCCGACTTCGACGCCCTCGTGGCCGACGGCACCATCCAAGGCGGCATGATTCCCAAACTGGAAAACTCCTTCCAAGCCATCAGTGCCGGAGTGAGCCGTGTCATCATCACACAGGCTTCGGCCATTGACGGCACACAGGGGACGGTTATCAATTAATTTTTTAGGCACGGATTACACGGTTCTTTCCTTTTTATATTCATCTATAA
>CAZDAN010000272.1:0-2422 GCA_964503565.1 uncultured Bacteroides sp. | reverse complement strand
CTCCCCAACTCCTGACGGACAAGATGAAGGAACTGAACAAGAGCGAAACAGCCACATTCCGCTTGTTTGCCGTGCTGACCTTCCTCTGCATCCTGATTTCGCTGTTCGGAATCTTCTCCATCTCCGCTTCCACCATCACCCAGCGCCGCAAGGAAATAGCCATCCGCAAGGTGATGGGTGCCTCGGCAAGCGAAGTCGTCCGCATGTTCTTCCGTGAATACAGCTGGTTGGTAGGGGTATCGGCCATCATTGCCTTCCCGTTCTTCTACTATACCATCAGCCGTTGGTTGGAACAATATGCCTATCATGTGTCCATCAGCATCGGCATGTACATCGGCCTGTCCGGCATTACCATCCTGTTGGTACTGCTCACCGTCTTCCGGCAAGTGACCCTGGCCGCGAATGAGAATCCGGCAGATGTGGTGAAAAGTGAGTAATCTCAACTAAATTACAAAAACTGCCTTCACGCTTTCACCGGCACATAACACGCTGACACACAGGTTCCCCGTGTGAACCCAGAGGCTTCACCGTGGTTTCACAGGTTTCAACTAATTCTTTTAGTGTGAAGGCTGTGAAACCACGGTGAAGGGGGAAGTTTCACACGGGAGCATTGTGAATCAGATACTTATGCACTGGTGAAAGCGTGAAGGCAGTTTTTCATATTCACTGAGGGTTCTGATTCACTGACACCACCAAACAACAAATTAACTAAAATTTGTAAAAGGACGCTTTCCGGAGACACTTCGACATTCTTGGCAAAACGCCGAAGCGTTTGCACCCAAACACTTCGGCGTTTTTTAAAAACGTCCCGACGTTTTTTGAGAAGGGCGAATTCTTATCAAAATATCCGGCCTTTGGGTGCGAAGTTATCAAATTATCAACTTCGTTTGTACAGGCATCCTTTAGACATGCCCTCGGAAGAGGGATTCTACTTGCGAAACTTGAATTACTGCGGATTTTGTGAAAATAAACACATCAATTAATGCCGATTCTGTGAAAAATCACTATATTTGCATATCCGAAAATGTGAGAATCATGAGTCAACTGCTTAGAAGAAAGATAGATAGCTTTCTATTGGATTGGAAACAGCAATCCAACAGAAAGCCACTGATAGTAAAAGGCGCACGTCAGATAGGCAAGACTGCGTCCATCTCCGCTTTTGCCAAAGCCAACTATCAAAGTGTCATCAGCATCAATTTCGTTGAACAAAAGAAGTTCAAGAACATATTCAATGACGGATATGAAGTGGATACAATCGTCAAGAACATCTCGTTGCTAGACCCGTCATTGAAATTCATCCCGAACAATACCCTTTTCTTCTTCGATGAATTGCAGGAATGTCCTTCTTGTGCCACCGCATTGAAATTCTTCCAACTGGACGGACGATACGATGTGATATGCTCCGGCTCATTGATGGGCATCAACTACCACGAAATAGAATCCAACAGTGTAGGATATAAGGAAGATTATGAAATGCACTCCATGGATCTCGAGGAATTTCTCTGGGCAAAGGGTTACACAGACGACTTCATCGAAACCATGTACCAACACATGCAGGAGCTTAATCCTTTTTCTGCATTGGAACTGGAAACACTCTTCAACATTTTCAGTGAGTACATGACTTTGGGAGGTATGCCCAATGTGGTAAACACCTTTATCCAAAACAAGAATTTCAGCGGTACACTAAGCATCCAACGCCAGCTTCTCCGTGACTACGAAGAAGACATTACCAAATATGCCATCGGTCTGGACAAAGCCAAAATAAAGAACATCTATAATCATATCTCTGTCTTTCTTGCCAAGGAAAACAAACGTTTCCAAATATCGAAGATTGCCCGCAATGCCCGCAACCGTGAATACGTCGGTACGGTAGATTGGCTGGCCGATGCCGGTATCGTCAATCCTTGCTATTGTCTGGCAGACGTGGAGTTGCCTTTGAAAGGAAATTACGACCCGAAACTTTATAAGATTTACTTCAAGGATACTGGATTGCTGATAGCTTCGTTGGACGAAGAAGCACAAGAAGACCTGAGAGCCAACCGGAACTTCGGCACCTACAAGGGAGCTATCTACGAGAACATCGTGGGCGATATGCTTGTGAAACAAGGATATGAACTTTTCTATTTCAAGCAAGACACCCCTGCCATCGAAATGGATTTCTTCGTCCGCGACAAGGACAGCTTGATTCCTGTAGAAGTGAAAGCAAACGATGGGGCTACTGCCTCTCTCCGTAAACTCTTCGAAGGCGACAAATACAGTGACATCCAATATGGCATCAAATTGGGCTACAAGAACATCGGTTTCAATGGACAGTTCTACACTTTTCCTTACTTCCTGACATTCCTACTGAAACGGTTCTTAAAGGAAAGATATAAATAATTTTCATCAAAGGCTTCCTGAAAAGAAGCCTTTTTTAACATTT
>CAZDAN010000271.1:0-2438 GCA_964503565.1 uncultured Bacteroides sp. | reverse complement strand
AGTCCAGCTGGTCCTCCGTGGCATTGAGGCTGAACATCAGGTCGAACACCATCTCGTACACCTCCTCGGGACGGCAATTGGGTTTATCCACCTTGTTTACCACCACGATGGGCTTCAGCCCTATCTGCAGGGCCTTCTGGAGCACAAAGCGCGTCTGTGGCATCGGTCCTTCGAAAGCATCCACCAGCAGGATACACCCGTCGGCCATGTTGAGCACGCGTTCCACCTCACCACCGAAGTCGCTGTGCCCCGGGGTGTCGATGATGTTGATTTTCGTATCTTTATATAGGATGGAGACGTTCTTCGACAGAATGGTTATACCGCGTTCGCGCTCCAAATCGTTGTTATCCAGTACCAGTTCGCCGTTCGTCTGGTCGCCTCTGAAGAGGTGTCCGGCGAGCATCATCTTGTCAACCAGCGTCGTTTTTCCGTGGTCAACGTGTGCAATAATCGCAATGTTTCTTATGTCTTGCATACCTGTTTCTATATGTCTTTTTACCAAAAACGCGGCAAAGTTACGGAAAAACAGTGAAAAAAGGGTGCTACTACGTCAGAAAAACATCAAACGAGGGTTTTTACTCCACATCTTTGCCCTGTTGGGAGGGGTGAAGAATGGTTCGTCGTGCAAACTTATTCCCTCTTTTTTTGTTCGTATGTTCATAAAATGGTCAAAAAAACATGATTATGGTATTCAATGTGACAGAAAACATCAGATACATCGGTGTGGACGACACCGACATCGACCTCTTCGAAAGCCAGTATGCCGTCCCCCATGGCATCTCCTACAATTCCTACCTGATTCAGGACGAGCGGGTGGCCATCATGGACACTGTCGATTTGCGCAAGGGCGAGGAGTGGTGGAGCAACCTCACCACGGCCTTGGCCGGTCGCACGCCCGACTACCTGGTGGTGCACCACATGGAGCCTGACCATGCGGGAAACATGGCCACCGTGTTGGAGATGTTCCCCTCGCTGAAGGTGGTGGCCTCGGCACGTGCCATACAGATGATGTCCCAGTTCTTTGCACACATCAGTCTTGAAGGGCGCACCATCGCCGTGAAGGAGGGCGACACCCTCTGCTTGGGCAGGCACACCTTGCAATTCCTGATGGCACCCATGGTACATTGGCCCGAGGTGATGGTCACCTACGATCAGGCAGATAAAGTGGTGTTCTCGGCCGACGGATTCGGCAAGTTCGGTGCCTTGGCTCACCGCGAGGAGTGGGTCGGCGAGGCACGCAGGTACTACTACAACATCTGTGGAAAGTACGGCGCTCAGGTGCAGGCGCTGTTGAAGAAACTCTCCACCCTCGATGTGGCTTGCATCTGTCCCCTGCATGGTCCCATCCTGAAGGAGGACCTGAGCCGCTATATAAGCCTTTACGACACGTGGAGCAACTACGAGGTGGAGACCGATGGTCTCTTCATTGCCTATGCCTCCATCTACGGAGGTACGGCCGAGGTTGCTCAAAAGATGGCCGACCTCCTGCGTGCGAAGGGCCTCTCCGAGGTAGTGGTGGCTGACCTTAGCCGCACCGACATGTCCGAGGCCGTAGCGGAGGCCTTCCGCATGGGCAGGCTGATTGTAGCCTCTTCCTCCTACGATGCTGACCTCTTCCCACCGATGCACGATTTCCTGCATCACCTCAAACTCAAGGCCTATCAGAAGCGTCGCGTGGGCATCATCGAAAACGGCTCGTGGGCACCCACGGCTGCCAAGGTGATGACTGCCATGCTTGAGCAGATGAAGGGGATAGAAATAGTAGGCCCCACCGTCACCATCCGCTCGCGCATGAAGCAGGCCGACCTCCCTGTCATGGAAGCCTTGGCCGATGCCATGTTGGCTCGGTGAGGCAGTTCTTGAACGGTTCCTCCCCTTTGTTGGTTTTCTTCATCGTCCTCAGGAGATGTAGCCTCGTAGATATTGTTCACCTCCAGTTTGCGGAAGATGTTCTTCTTGTGGGTGATGATGGTATGGATGCTCGACACGCGGATGGCGGCAATTTCCTTCACCGTCTTTCCGCGGGCGATAAGGCGCAACACTTCCAGTTCTGTGGCAGTGAGGTCGGTCGGCACATCCCGTCGGTATGAATTGGAGGCCAACATGTTGGCAATCTGGTGGCAGAGGTAGCGTTCGCCACGTAGCGAGCACCGCAGTGCCGCCACAATCTCATCGCCCGCACACTCCTTGAGCAGGACACCGATGTTTCGTTCCATCACGACCTGACGAATGAAGCTCTCGCTCAGTTCGCGCTTGTTGCTTGCCCGACTGACAGAGGCCCCGACCGTAAGGTGTGAGACATAGTACTCCAGCCCCGCACGGGTTATGTCCTGATTGTCGGCTAAGATAAATGATTCCATCTGCTACAATGTAAAAAAGAAGGGGGGTTACACGGGATACTCTTCAAAGGCATAGAGCACCGTGGAGAGATACCGTTC
>CAZDAN010000270.1:0-2444 GCA_964503565.1 uncultured Bacteroides sp. | reverse complement strand
TGAACCGCCTTGGTTCGGCAATCCGCTCGGTCAATGTGTGATATTGCTCTCTTTTGTACATGGTTTCACTGCTTTACCCGTGGCAAAGGTAGGGCAAATTCTCAAAAGTACAAAGAAAAATTCTCAAAAGTTGCTCTAAAAATTCTCAAATCCCCTTCTGAAAATTCTCAAAAGTCCTTTCAGAAATTCTCAAAAGTCCACTCGGAAATGCTCAAATCTGCCTTGTGTTTCCCCTACTCTACCCTTTGCAAAGTTCGTCTGCCGGATGGGCTTTGGCCGTTCGCCATACGCGCCAACCGATACAGAGGGCGACGAGCAGGGCCACGCCTGCAAAGATGGCGGGGCAGAGCCACAGGGGAATCTCCACCTGATGGATGTATCCCTCCAGCCAAGGCTTGACACAGATGTATGCCACGGGGAATCCGACCAAGGCAGCTGCAAGGAGCACCACCAGCTGTTCGGTGAAGAAAAGCCGCAGAATGTCTCCCACTCTGGCGCCGAACACCTTGCGCACGGCAATCTCCTTGCGCCGTTGCTCGCAACTGATGGTTATCAGTGAATAGACACCGAACAGGGCTATCAGTATGCAGACGGCCGTTATCACATAGAACAGTCCCAACAGGGTGTCCTCGGAGTGGAGCAGGCGGTTGAAGGATTCATCAACGTTGTTTAAGTTCCAGTCGTCTCCATAGTGACCATTGGGGTGTACGACACCATTGAAACGGCTGTTGATGGAGTCGCATAAAGCCGGCCATGAGCCGGGGCGATAGCTGAAACTGAGAAACCTCTTCTTGTGGTTGTCCAGTTCCTCTTTCGGCTTGGGTTCGTATAGCATGGGTTCTTGCGGAACGATAAGCGATTTGGCACTGACGTTGCGTATCACTCCTTTGATATGTAGCCTTAAATTGTGTACAAAGGTGTCCACCGGATGCGTCAGGTTCAGGTATTTTACGGCAGATTCGTTAGCCAAGGCTACGTTTTCTTCGGCATCTTCTATCCAACGGCCTTCCAGTAGCTCCAATCCCCAGAATTCGCTCTCCTCGCGGGTAATAGACTTCGCACTTATAAATTTTGAGGAATCCCTGAGCCGTATACGATACCCACTTGATGATATTTCGTAGCACCCCGCCTTTACTTCCTCTACATCGGGGTGGCTGCGCAGATAGTGTGCCATCGCTGCCGTCTGCTTGGGGTTGTTCCAAGAAGAGAATACGGCACGATCTTCGTACTTGAATCCGATGTTGGCGCTGTTGCGCAGGTAGTGGAGTTGCAGAATGATGACTGAGGTAAAGAATACCAGACCCATACAGATGGCCAGTTGCACCCACTGGCTCAGGGGGCGGAACAGGTTACGTTGCACGGTGGCCATACCCTTGTGCAATGTCTCGTTCAGCGACCGCCGCTGCATCCACCAAGTGACGCCCACCAACAGGGGAATGGTACACAAGGATAAAGTCAACATGTACACTCCCATTTCGATAAAGAAGTAAGATTCTTCCTCACCAATCTTTGTAATGTCCTTGAATGCTGGCAACACCTGACTAAAGAATAGCATTCCCAAAAGGCAGGAGGCACAAAGCAGTAGCAGAAATTCCGTGATGAGTAGCATCATCAATTGTCTGCGCGACGAACCGCACACCAGGCGCAAAGCCAGTTCGCGTGACCGCATACGGATGCGGATAGTATATAAAGAAAGGTAATTGAACACGGCACATATCACCACCAACAGTCCCAAAAGGGCAAAGGTGCGGATGTGTTCTATCTTGACAAGACCGGAGAACATACTGTGAAGCTCGGTGCGTATGGAAGTGAGCGGAACTATCCGTGAACTAACAATTGGGTTTGTCTGAATCTTGTTGATGATTGCTGTGACGCTGTCGGCATTGGCTGTCGGATGCAGGCGCATGACGGTTTGGCATTCATAGATTTGGTAATTTTCTCTGATGTATTCGGCCATCTTTCCGGCTCTGAAAGGTACTATGCAGTCAAAAGTAAAATAAGTGTGTTTTCCCCAGTCCTTCACCACGGCGGCTATTGTGTAGGTACCGTTTTCCCACATCTTGCCCGTATAGGTTTCGGGGTTTGCGGGTTGGATGGCCAGCCTCACTTCGCGCCCAATGCAGTCGGTGGTTCCGAACAGTTTCATAGCCAGCTTGTCGGTCACCACGGCCGTTGTCCCGTCGGGTTGCATCAGCGGATAGCTGCCAATCACCAGTTCAGGTTGGAACACGGTGAAGAAAAGCGAATCTACTGCACTTGTCCATGCCGGGACGCTTTCGTTGATTAGCAAAGGAGTGCGTTCGAAAACCGTGGCCAGCTCCACCTGCGGTATCTTCTCCATTGCCAGCGAGGCTGCAGAGTAGTGGGTGGAGGGAAATACCGTTGCCCACTTGTCTGTCGAAGTGACTTGTATATACAGATTCTCCGCCTCGGGATGAAATGCG
>CAZDAN010000269.1:0-2455 GCA_964503565.1 uncultured Bacteroides sp. | reverse complement strand
GGCTGATACCCTCGCACACCGTGGTGCAGTATGCCGGCAGCATCGGCTTCCTGTCGGCCGGCATCGGGTGGGACTATGGCAAACGCGACCAATGGGAAACCACCGTGTTGCTGGGCTATCTGCCCAAATACCACTCGGACAAGAACAAGGTGACCTTCACGCTGAAACAGAACTACACACCGTGGAGCATCACCCTGAAGCCCGAACGGCTGACGGTGGAGCCGCTGACGTGCGGACTGTTCTTCAACACCATCTTCAGCGACGAGTTCTGGGTGGACGAGCCTGACCGCTATCCCGAGGGCTACTACGGATTTTCGACCCGCATCCGCACCCACCTTTTCGTAGGCCAACGACTGACCCACCACTTCAAAGGAAAAGACAAGAAGGGGCGGAGCCTGACGGCCTACTACGAGCTGAACACATGCGACCTCTATCTGGTAAGCCTTGTCACCAATCCCCACTATCTGAAGATAGGAGACATCCTCAGTCTGGCCGTAGGAATAAAGATGCAGATATTTTAACAGGTAACGTCTCTCCTGTTTGCCCATTTCCCCAGCCTGTTCTGCGGAGAAAAGTGGGTATAAAGGGGCATAAATTGAACAAATCAGGTGTAAATAGAGGACGTTTCGATAGTTTTTTCTATCGAAGAGAAGCCGTTTTATAAAGAATAAACAGGTAATAAAGAAGAACAGACGTGCGGGATTACTTCTCGCGGTTGACGACGTAACCGATGTAGGTAGAGAGAGCCGTTCGCACGGCCTCGTCGGCACACTCGGCCAACAGGAGACGGGCACGCTGCATCTGCTGCTGCATATACTGCTCGGCGTACAATATCCCCCCCTCAGTTTTTGTAAACTCCACCAAGCGGGCTATCTCATCGTCGGTGGCCTCCAAGCGCTTCACCTTGCGTGCCAAAGCCATCATTTCGTCGTCATCGGCCGTCAGCAGGGCGTGGATGACGGGCAGGGTCAGTTTTCCCTCGCGCATATCGTTTCCCACCGGCTTGCCAATGGCGGCGGCACTGCTGGTGTAGTCAAAAATGTCGTCCTTCACCTGGAAGGCAATACCGATGATTTCGCCGATGCTCCTCGCCCACTCCACTCGTTCGGGCGAAGCGCCGGCCGAGAGGGCACCCACCTGAGCACAGGTCTCGAACAGGACGGCCGTCTTCTTACGGATAATCTGGAAATAGGTCTCTTCGGAAATGGCCTCGTTGGAGACATTGGAGAGTTGCAAGAGTTCGCCTTCAGCCAAGCATTGGCCCAATTCGGAAATAAGGCGGATAATCTTCACGTCGCCCGTCAGCGAGCCATGCAGAAGGGAAGTGGAAAGCAGGTAATCGCCCGTCAACACCGACACCCGGTTGTCGAACACAGCATTGACCGAGGGCTGTCCGCGGCGTTCGCGGCTGTTATCGACAACGTCGTCGTGCACCAGACTGGCCGTGTGAAGCAGTTCCAGCGAAGCGGCCGCATGAAGCGTCTGTTCCGTCACTCCACCGTGGCACTTGGCCATCAGCAGAGCCAGAATGGGGCGCATCATCTTGCCCGTCTGACGTCTGACGTGGTCGAGCACCTGTCTCAGCAGATCGTAATCGCTGCTGAGCGAGGAGCGCATGAGGGCAACCAACTGGCGGAGTTCGCCTTCAATGGGTGCGGTTATGAGGGTCTGTTGATTCATCTTCCTGCAAATTTCCTGCAAAATTAGTAATAAAACATCAAAGTAAGGAGCAATAAAGAGGTAAAGTCAGCATTTTTTAGTACTTTTACCACCAAAATAACAAACAATATGGAAAAATTGTTCCTTTTGGACGCTTACGCGCTCATCTATCGCGCCTACTACGCCTTCATCAAGAACCCCCGCATCAATTCCAAGGGGATGAACACGTCGGCCATCTTTGGCTTTGTCAACACACTGGCCGATGTCATCAAGCGGCAACAGCCCACCCATATCGGTGTAGCCTTTGACCCGGCCGGCCCGACCTTCCGCCACGAAGCCTTCGAGCAGTACAAGGCGCAGCGTGAGGAGACCCCCGAGGACATCCGCCTCTCCGTACCTATTATAAAGGATATCATCGCGGCCCACCGCATCCCCATCTTGGAAGTTGCGGGCTACGAAGCCGACGACGTGATAGGCACCTTGGCCACCACGGCCGGCTCACGGGGCATCGACACCTATATGATGACCCCCGACAAGGACTATGGCCAGCTGGTGGGCGAACACGTGTTCATGTACCGCCCGCGCTTTGGCGACAAGGACTTCGACACGTTGGGCGTCGAGGAGGTGAAGGCCAAGTTCGGCATCAGCCGTCCCGAACAGGTGATTGACCTGTTGGGCCTGATGGGCGACTCGTCGGACAACATTCCCGGTTGTCCGGGCGTGGGCGAGAAGACGGCGCTGAAGCTCATTACCGAGTTTGGAAGCATCGAAAACCTGTTGGCCAACACCGACCAAC
>CAZDAN010000268.1:0-2459 GCA_964503565.1 uncultured Bacteroides sp. | reverse complement strand
CATTGGGGCCCAGTCCGTCCAACTGCTTCAAGCCTCCATAACGGCTACCCATACCAGCAGCCAATACAAACAATGTAGGTTTCATTTTCTCAACGATGTTTTTTATAGTTAATTAAAGGATGTTTCCACCTTGATTTACTAATTCACTCTGCAAAGGTACAGATAAAATCTTGATTTGCGCAAACTCATGGGAAAGAATCTTCTGAGAAACCATGTTTTTACCTCCATCCCCACCCGGCCGAAAGGCCAAAGGAAAAACCACGATGGCGAAACGAAGGGGAAGGAGCCTCCCACGAGCGATAATCGGCCGAAAAACGAAGCGAAACGCACTGACGCGTGAGGTAGCTCAACGAAACACCGCCTTCGCACCCCCACCCCTTGGACGAGGAAAGCGAAACATCCGCCTCGTAGAAACGAGGATAGAAGCCATATCCACCATGCAGATGAGCCCCCACACCAAAACCACCGTGCAAAGGAATCGACACATGAGGCCCCACGAGCAACGACACATGGTCGAGCGGACGGGCAGACACCTGCCAACCATCCGCGGAGAGTAACTCCATTTGTGAAGAAGTTATGCCCATGCGCCCACCCACACCAACGTAGGAGGTAAAGAGGTGAAGCACCTCCATGCCCACACTATAGCCGAAACGCGAACGCACCTCCCTTCCATCAACCACACCCGAGAGAGCGTGGGGAAGCGAATAGTGCATATAGAGGCCACACGTGTGGCGCACCACATCGGCAGGGGAAAGAGGTAAGGGAGCAGCCTTCCCTCCCCTATAGAACATCTCGGACAACGCATACCCCAACTCTACGGAGAGAATGCCAATGCCCGCACCAGCCATCACATCACTCGTCCAATGATGGTCATTCACCCGACGGAGCAGAGCCGTAGAGGAAGCCACTCCGTATGCAGCCACCGAATACCACGGATTCAAGTGGCCATACTCCTTAGCAAAAAGCGAAGCGGTGAGGAAAGCCGCTGACGAATGTCCGCTGGGAAATGAACGTTCGTCACTCCCATCGGGGCGCACACGACCGACCAAACGCTTGGTGCTCTCCACACTAATCCCCATGATGGCCGTAGAGACAGCACTCCGCACAAGTAGTTCACTCCACCTCTTCGTACGGCTCTCCACACCCAAAGCCTTCATACCAACCAACGCCACGGCCGGCACAAAGCGAAGCACCTCGTCGGCCTTATAGCTGAACGAAGGAGAGTAAGCATCGCCTGACCGGATGCCTCCATGGTCGAAATCGAGCAACGAAGCCCCCAACACAAGGCTGCCACCTATAGCTGGAAGTAGACACTTCGGAGGAATGGAATCTTGTATCCCCTCCCCACTCCAAGCTCTTACCTGCATGAAGAAGCAGAGGAGAATAATCAGTATGACTTTTGCTTTCATTCTTCAATTCATATATCTTTTGTTCACATGGAATATCTCTATTCACATAAAATATCTCTGTTCACACGAAAACACATTCCATCCTTGTCAAACGTAAAATCCTTACCAGTGAAGAAGCGCCCTAAATCGCCACTATCAGCCAACTCACGAGGCGAACCTATAGTGAGACAATTTCCAGTTGGCAAGTTGGCAAGTTGACAAGTTGACAAGGTTTCAGCCCCTTCACTCTTCACTCCTCGCTCTTCATCCTTTACTCTTCGTTCTTCGCCCTTCATTCCTCGCTCTTCACCCCTTTCCCTCTTCATCAACCAAAGGGTATCAGCCGTTTGCAAGGCAAGCTCCACATCGTGCGTAGAAAGGAAAATGGTCTTTCCCGTTTCGTGTGCCAAACGACGAAGCAAAAGCATCGTCTCCACCTTACTCGGATAGTCGAGAAAAGCCGTAGGTTCGTCCAAGAAGATAACGGGTGTCTGTTGAGCAAGCGCCTTAGCAATCATCACCTTCTGCCGCTCACCATCACTCAACGTGTCCACCATGCGCGTAGCCATCTTCTCCATGCCCACCATACGCAAAGCGTCATCCACAACAACTTCGTCACTCTCCGACAAACGCCCCCAAAAACCCGTATAAGGCGAACGCCCCATACACGCCAAATCCTTCACCGAGACATGATGCAAATCAGGACGTTCAGTAAGCACTACACCAATAAGACGCGCACGTGCCTTCTCGGAGTATTCACACAAAGATTTCCCTTGAAGAAAAATACCACCCTCCAACGGAGGAAGAAAACCCGAAAGCGTGCGCAAAAGAGTACTCGTCCCCACACCATTAGCTCCTAACAGACATGTGAATTTTCCCTCACAAAGCGAAGCCTGAAGGCCGCGTGCAATGTATTTCCATTCCTTCCCCTTCTCGGCATAACCGATAGAAAGACCTCTGAGCTGTATCATTTCATTCATCAATTCATCTTTAATCATTTTTCAACAATTTGCATCAATTTGCAAAGCCTCAATTTATCATACCCGAATAACTTGATTCGTCCACAAAGAT
>CAZDAN010000267.1:0-2490 GCA_964503565.1 uncultured Bacteroides sp. | reverse complement strand
CAAAAAACGAGAATAAACGGGTGGTATTTACCTTATTTTACCTATATTTGCAGGCGTTAATTAAAACAATAGCAGATATGAAAATAAAATCGATGTATAAAGTGCGTCAGGTAGCTGGCGAGAATTTGGTGGTTGGTCAGGGCAGATTGAATGCAGATATGACCAAAGTGATTTCATTGAACGACACAGCGGCTTTGCTGTGGAAGGAGTTGGCCGGAAAGGATTTTTCTTGTGAAGATGCTGCTGAAGTATTGGTAGCAACGTATGAAATAGAGAAAGAGGTGGCCATGGCTGATGCGGCCAAATGGATAGAAAAGATGCAGGAGTGCGGAATCATTGAGTGATGCTCTTCGCTTAAGAGAAAAATAAAATTAGGCGCGGATTGCGCGGATTACACGGATTTACATTCAGTTTTATTTTATCCGTATAATCCGCGAAATCCGCGCCTAAAATTATGCACTTTCTATTACTTGCAACCGCAAGTGGGCTTGATTTGCTTGAAGAAGTCGTTGCCCTTGTCGTCCACCAGAATGAAGGCGGGGAAGTCCTCGACTTCAATCTTCCAGATGGCTTCCATTCCCAATTCGGGATATTCCACGCACTCGATACTCTTGATGTTGTTCTGTGCCAAGATGGCGGCAGGACCACCGATAGAGCCGAGGTAGAATCCACCGTGTTTCTGGCAAGCGTCGGTCACACACTGGGCGCGGTTACCCTTGGCCAGCATCACCATGCCGCCGCCGTGGCTTTGGAAGAGGTCCACGTAAGAGTCCATACGTCCGGCAGTGGTGGGTCCCATCGAACCACAAGCCATGCCAGCGGGAGTTTTGGCCGGACCAGCGTAATAGATAGGATGGTCCTTCATGTACTGGGGCATCTCTTCGCCACGGTCGAGGCGCTCTTTCAGTTTGGCGTGAGCAATGTCGCGACCTACGATGATGGTGCCGTTCAGTGACAGGCGGGTAGAAACGGGATATTTGCTCAACTCCTTCAGCACTTCGCTCATGGGCTGGTTCAGGTTGATGCGCACGGCTTCGCCTTCGCCTGCCTGACGCAGTTCTTCGGGGATGAGGCTGCCCGGATTGTCGTCGAGCTTTTCAATCCAGATACCATCCTTATTGATTTTACACTTGATGTTGCGGTCGGCCGAGCAGCTTACGCCCATACCAACGGGGCAAGAGGCTCCGTGACGGGGCAGGCGGACAATGCGCACGTCGTGGGCAAAGTACTTGCCGCCGAACTGTGCACCGAGGCCAATCTTGTGGGCTTCGGCCAACACCTGTTTCTCCAGTTCGATGTCGCGGAAGGCGCGGCCGCCCTCGTTGCCCGTGGTGGGCAGGTTGTCGTAGTAGTGAGTAGAGGCCAGCTTCACAGTCAGCAGGTTCTTTTCGGCTGATGTGCCACCGATGACGAATGCGATGTGGTAGGGAGGACAAGCAGCTGTTCCCAATGTCTTCATCTTCTCAACCAAGAAGGGGACGAGTGTTGCGGGATTCAGCAGCGCCTTGGTCTCTTGGAACAGATAAGTCTTGTTGGCAGAACCACCACCCTTGGTTACACAAAGGAACTTATACTCCATACCCTCGGTAGCCTCCAGGTCAATCTGTGCGGGCAGATTGCACTTGGTGTTCACCTCGTCGTACATGTTCAACGGAGCATTCTGCGAGTAGCGCAGGTTCTCTTCGGTATAGGTTTTGAAGACACCTAATGACAGAGCCTCTTCGTCGCAATAACCAGTCCACACCTGCTGACCCTTTTCACCGTGGATGATAGCCGTACCGGTGTCTTGACAGAGAGGAAGTTTGCCCTTGCAGGCCACTTCAGCGTTGCGCAGGAAAGTGAGCGCCACATACTTGTCGTTATCGCTGGCTTCGGGGTCAGTCAGGATTTTGGCCACCTGTTCGTTGTGTTCGCGGCGGAGCAGGAACGACACGTCGCGGAAGGCGGCATTAGCCATTGCCGTCAGGCCTTCTTTCTCAATTTTCAGAACGGGGGTACCCTCGAACTCGCCGACAGACACGTAGTCCTTCGTCAGCAAGTAGTACTGTGTATCATCCTTCTCGATGGGGAAAGGATGCTGATACTTGAATGTTACGTTTGTTGCCATAAAATATAATCTATGTTATGTTACAGTTTTTTGTTTCTCTTTGGTTGAAAACAAAAAAACGCTGTAACCGACGTACAGTTACAACGTTTTGTAAGATTTTTGGTTCTTTGTGGTGCCACCAGGAATCGAACCGGGGACACAAGGATTTTCAGTCCTTTGCTCTACCAACTGAGCTATGGCACCTTTTTGTTTGCGGCTGCAAAGGTAGGCAAACTTTTCTGTTTGGCCAAACTTTTTGCTGAATATTTCGCAAAAAAGGAGATGCCTCACTCACTATTTACACATTGTACAGCCTTGGCACTTGCCCATCTCGCCGCGGAAACGTTTTTCGACGAGGAGGTGAAGGCGGTCGCGGAGTGCATCGAGGCGGATGCTGTCCACCA
>CAZDAN010000266.1:0-2528 GCA_964503565.1 uncultured Bacteroides sp. | reverse complement strand
TTCCTGTCCCAACAAGTGGAGAGATTGCCTAATTTGTTCCTTGCGCTGTTCGCTCGGGCGCTTCATGCCATAAATATATTTGGATAGCAGGCTCTTGTGGATGCCCATGCTGCGGGCGACTTCCGAGACATTCAGTTGCGGAAACCGCTTGAAGATGCGGGCTATCTCATTGTCGTAGTCAGGTTCTTCCGTATCATAGAAACTGCTGATGTGAATGTCTTCGTCAATCTCGCGCCAACGGACATCATCGCCCATGCGGCCAATTTCAAAGTTTGTACGCTGTGTTTCCGTAGCGTCTTTCAACGTAGGAAATGCTTCTAACGGACGGCTGAGAATCTGCCCCTCGTCTGTGGCAATCCAGATTCTGTCTGAATCGAACCAAAGTTTCTGAATTTTAGCCATAATCTTTTGTTTTAAATCAGTTTTCGTCATGGAATTGCTTCCACTTCTCTACAAACTCGTCCCTATATTGTTCGATGATGCTCATCGCTCTTTTGAGGTCTTTAGGCTTGATGCCGTTGTTCTCAATCAGTTCAATGTCTGGCTCTAATGCAATTTTGGCCTTTCCGTCGCCATTCTGCAAATGCACATGGATGGGGAGGTGCTCATTCGCATAAAAGAAGAAGCGCAAACCGAATATTTCCAATATTGTAGGCATAACACAACAGTTTTATTTCTGCAAATATAGGTCTAAATATTTAGCCCTGCAAATAATTCACTGAAAATTTAGCAAAAAGAAAGGACACCCACCAAAAAAGTAGATGCCCTTTCTCCAATCAACTTAATCAATGAACCACTTGTATCGCTCTTCGCCATGCAGTGCCGCATTGATTCCCTGTGCCAACTCTGTAGCGTTCAGTGAGCGGGTGTAAATCTCTGTTTGACATTGCGTTACAGCGATTCTTGCAGCCCAATCAAAATGGGCTGCAGCATGGTCAATCAAAAATTCCACTTTTTGAGGACAAAACCACTCTTTTTGCTGTTTGACGAACAACTATGAAAGTGAGGATTTAGGCAATTTTTATCTCTTGAATCCACCCAATTTTACCTCTTTCGGGGAAGTGGAGAAAAGGCTTGTTTGTGTACTGAATAAGGTGGAAATTCTCTCTATATCCTCAATTTGTATTTCTAAACCAACAAATAAGAAAACTCCTGCAACCAATTAAGTTACAGGAGTTTCTGTTATAAAGTAATGTATATAAATTACTTATTCAAAGCCTGAGCCACGTCAACGGCGCAAGCTACGGTGCAACCTACCATGGGGTTGTTACCGATGCCGAGGAATCCCATCATCTCCACGTGAGCGGGTACGGATGAAGAACCGGCGAACTGTGCGTCGGAGTGCATACGACCCATGGTGTCGGTCATACCGTAAGAGGCGGGACCTGCTGCCATGTTGTCGGGATGGAGGGTACGGCCCGTACCACCACCTGATGCCACTGAGAAGTAGGGCTTGCCGGCGAGGACGCGCTCCTTCTTGTAAGTTCCGGCTGTGGGGTGCTGGAAGCGGGTGGGGTTGGTAGAGTTACCGGTGATGGAGACGTCAACGCCTTCCTTCCACATGATGGCTACGCCTTCGCGAACGTCGTCGGCACCGTAGCAGTTCACCTTGGCACGAGGACCGTCGGAGTAAGCGATGCGCTTGATTTCCTTGAGTTCGCCAGTGTAGTAGTCGAACTGGGTCTGTACGTAGGTAAAGCCGTTGATGCGGGCGATAATCTGTGCGGCATCCTTGCCGAGGCCGTTGAGGATTACGCGCAGGGGCTCCTTGCGAACCTTGTCGGCCTTAGCGGCAATCTTGATGGCACCTTCGGCAGCAGCGAATGACTCGTGACCTGCGAGGAAGGCGAAGCACTTGGTCTCCTCGCGGAGGAGCATGGCGGCGAGGTTACCGTGGCCGATACCTACCTTACGGTCGTCGGCTACAGAACCGGGGATGCAGAATGCCTGGAGGCCGATACCGATGGCTTCGGCGGCTTCGGCAGCTGTCTTCACACCCTTCTTGATGGCGATGGCACAACCTACCACGTAAGCCCACTTGGCGTTTTCGAAGCAGATGGGCTGAGTTTCTTCACATGCCAAATAAGGATCAAGACCATACTGGTCGCAAATCTCGTTGGCCTCTTCAATTGACTTGATGCCGTACTCGTTCAATGCAGCAAGAATCTGTTTGATACGACGGTCTTGGCTCTCGAATTTTACTTCTCTAATCATAGTTCTTTTCCTCCTTATTATTATTCGTGACGCGGGTCAATGTGTTTAACTGCACCTTGCTCGGTAGTGAATCGGCCGTATGTGCCGGTTACCTTCTTCAATGCCTCGTTGGCGTCGGTGCCTTTCTTAATCTCATCCATGAACTTGCCCAGGTGAACAAATTCGTAACCGCAAATCTGGTCGTCCTTGTCGAGGGCGATACGGCTGATGTAGCCTTCGGCCATCTCGAGGTAACGGGGACCCTTTGCCAAGGTGCCATAGAGGGTACCTACCTGGCTGCGGAGGCCCTTACCAAGGTCTTCCAAACCTGCACC
>CAZDAN010000265.1:0-2540 GCA_964503565.1 uncultured Bacteroides sp. | reverse complement strand
TCTCCTGCAAACGTGACGGACTTTATCTGAGATATGCAAATGTTTGCTCATGTTTTCAGACGTATGTGGACTTCCGCCTTGTAGGGAGGGGGAAGAAACTTTGTGAAATGACTGCTTTTAAAGAAGGTTTTCTTGTCCATCAGAATGATAATCCGTACCTTTGCACGGTGGAGGATGTGTTATTCTCCGAAAAAAAAGATTTGTCTGCTATGTACAATATAAATAAGGTAAGAGAAGATTTTCCCATTCTTGGGCGTGAGGTGTATGGAAAGCCGTTGGTGTATCTTGACAATGGAGCTACGACGCAGAAACCGCGTGCGGTGGTGGATGCGATGGTGGAGGAGTATTACAGTGTGAATGCCAATGTACACCGGGGGGTGCACTTCCTGTCGCAACAGGCTACGGAGTTGCACGAGGCGAGCCGCGAGACGGTGCGCCGCTTCATCAATGCCCGCTCGACGAACGAGATAGTCTTTACCCGTGGTACTACGGAGAGTATCAATCTGTTGGCCTCTTCGTTTGGCGAGGAGTTTATGGGCGAGGGTGACGAGGTGATTATCTCCACCATGGAACATCATAGCAACATTGTGCCTTGGCAGCTGTTGGCTGCCCGTCGGGGAATTGCCATCAAGGTTATTCCCATGAATGATCGGGGGGAACTTTTGCCGGATGAATACAGGAAGTTGTTCAGCGAACGGACACGACTGGTCAGCATTACTCATGTAAGCAATGTGTTGGGCACAGTGAATCCGGTGAAACAGATGATTGCGACGGCCCATGAGTTTGGTGTCCCCGTCATGGTGGACGGTGCCCAAGGTGTGCCTCATGCGGCGGTGGATGTGCAGGACTTGGATGCCGACTTTTATGCATTCAGTGGCCATAAGGTGTATGGTCCCACGGGCATTGGTGTTCTCTATGGCAAGGAGGATTGGCTCGACCGTCTGCCCCCTTATCAAGGAGGTGGTGAGATGATACAGACGGTTACTTTTGAAAAGACCACTTTTAATGAACTGCCTTTCAAGTTCGAAGCCGGAACGCCTGACTATGTGGCCACTACGGCTTTGGCCCGTGCGATTGACTATGTGACGGCTCTTGGAATGGACTGCATTGCCGCTCACGAGCAAGACCTTACCCGGTATGCCATGCGCCGATTGATGGAAATCCCCGGAATGCGCCTTGTTGGCGAAGCGGCTGAAAAGAGCAGTGTCGTTTCCTTCCTTGTGGGCGACATTCATCCCTTTGACATGGGAACCTTGCTCGATCGGCTCGGCATTGCAGTGCGCACCGGTCACCATTGTGCACAGCCGCTGATGCAACGTCTTGGCATTGAAGGTACTGTGCGTGCTTCGTTCGGATTGTACAACACCCGCGAGGAAGTGGATGCACTTGTTGCGGGTGTCGAACGGGTGAGCCGTATGTTTTAAGGTGAACCGGCATTCTTTTTGTTTGACGGCAAGATAGATGACAAAAAACAGACAACTCCTTTGCCAATTACAAGAATATCATTACTTTTGCAAGCTATTATATACATTTTAATACCATTTGTGTTATATGAAGAGACTGATGCTTTTGCTATTGGCCACCATGTTGGCCTTCCCTATGAGCTTTGCCGCCAAGAAGGCAAAGAAGAGTGTTGACCTATTCCCTGACGGAACAGAGATTCCCGAATGGTTTCGACAAAACGACCCGGTAGATATTGAAAAACTGGGCAAGAAATATGTATTGACCGACTATGAAATATTTGCCGACGGACGCCTCCACACCGAAGAGATACAGGCGCTGATTGATAAAGCGGCAGCAAACGGTGGCGGTGTCATCGTCATACCTCGCGGCACCTATATGACCGGCGGATTAAAGTTCAAACAGGGTACACATCTCTATCTGGAAGACGGGGCCACCTTGATGGGGTCGGACTTCATCGGCGATTATCCGTTGGGAAAGACCCGTATCGAGGGAGAGACCTGCACCTACTTTGGTGCACTCATCAATGCCGACGGACTGGACGGATTCACCATCTCGGGCAAGGGTGCCATTGATGGAAACGGATTGCGCTATCACAAGCAGTTCTGGCTGCGTCGCAAATGGAATCCCAAGTGTACCAATAAAGACGAGCAGCGTCCACGCCTGGTGTATGTGTCCAATTGTAAGAATGTACAGATTGAGGGAGTAAAACTCCAGAATTCAGCCTTTTGGACAACTCACATTTATAACAGTGAGAACGTGAAACTGCTGAACCTCTCCATTTATTCACTTTCGCAACCCAATCATGCCAAAGGTCCCAGCACCGATGCCATCGACCTCGATGTGGTGAAGAATGTACTGGTGAAGGGATGCTACATGTCTGTCAACGACGATGCCATCGCCATGAAGGGCGGCAAGGGTCCTTGGGCCGACGACCCCACCAAGAGCGAAGGTAACGGAGGCAACGAGAATGTCATCATCGAGGATTGTACGTACGGTTTCTGTCACGGTTGTCTCACATGCGGTTCGGAATCCATCTATAATCACAACATTATCCTTCGCCGCATTCAGGTGGATGA
>CAZDAN010000264.1:0-2545 GCA_964503565.1 uncultured Bacteroides sp. | reverse complement strand
ACGAGGAAAAAATATTTTTTAGGTTAATCATAATTTGTCATTTCTTATAGGTTTATAGTTCAAATTATTCATCCCCTCCAGCTTCTTCCGTTCGGGTATTTTCTTCCGCATTTCTTCTCATCTCATGGAGGTACTCCAATTCCCCTTTAGCAAACTCCACGTCCTGTTCGTCTGCAATCATGTCGTTCAGCATCCGCTCGGCATCGTCCAGTTCGCCACGGTCAATCAGCACGTAGGCATAGCGTCGGCGCAGGAAGTTGTAAAGGGGTGTCAGACGTTCAGCCTCCTTCTCGCTCTTCTTCATTTGTGTCATCACCTCTTCGGCTTGCGAGTGGATATATCCCTTGGCTCCCACGTCCTTCATGTTGCACAGGCAATTGACAAACTCCTGAGTGCCGTCAATACGGGTTCTTTGTGCTATATACAAGTAGAAGAAAGCACGGTCGTACATGTCCAGGTCGTCATAGATAAATCCGATATAGAAAGCCACTTCGCAATAAAGATTATTGATTGCTTCATTCCAATTATTGGGATTATTCTTAAGGTATGAAAACACACGGTTGAAGTGGTACAATGCTTGGAAATAGCAACGGTTGTTGTAGAACTTCTTTCCCCAATAAAGGTCTGTCTGTACGGTCGGATTGGCGTGTGCCACCACCAACTGTTGTTCATCCGTCAGTTCATCCGTGCGTCCATTCTTGGCCAATTCCATAGCCTCGTCCACCATGTATTTTGCTTCCCAATAATCCTTTTCAGAATCCGTTAGTCGTACTTCCAACAAGGTTCGGCTACTGAAGGAAATTCGGTTATCCATCTGTGCGTCCAGTTCGCTTCCCGAGCGGATAACATTCACCACAAAGATGAGTGACTTATCCGTCGAAGCCTTAGCCTTTGTCAGATTCATGAACAACTCCTGATACTCAAATCCGAAAGTCAGGTTTATGCTCTCAATGCAGCTTGCATCCGGTCGTTGGCGGACATATTCGCGTATATCAAAAGCCTCAATGGCACTGATGTCCGTTATTGTCTCCATATCGTCTCCCCGCACGATACGCAGGCTTTGCAGACATCCGAAGTCAGCATTGTCGAACAGTTTCACCAACGCATTTACCGATAAAGCCGACGATGCAGGATATTCCTCACCCATATCCTCCAACTTATCCAACATTTTCATCCATTGTATGCGGGCGATGTTGTTGTGGAAAGCTCTGTCCGTAAAGAAGGCCTCATTCTTTTCCTCATCCTTCTTTATCGCCTCATCCAATTGTGCACTGAAGTCGCGTGCAATATGGAAGGCCAGTTGCATCATTGCTTCCAGGCTTTGCTTAATCTGAGCCAAACTTCCATTGGTAGAGAAAGTATATGAGAGAGAGGCACTGAGCGGTTTTTCTGATGTCTCATCACCAGACATACTCAGATTGCAGCACCATCCTCTGTTATTGTAATTGATGCTGTTCGCAATCATCAAAGCCTTGTTGATGTGTTCATATTTGCAATCACAGAAATTGCCAAAGTGGATGTCCACCCATCTTGAGTCCTCCGTGAAAGTAAAACAAAAATGTCCTCCTTGATAGGCAACCCAATAATATGTCCTCGTATTATCCTCGCTCTCTTCCTTATTTTTCACCTCAACGTTTAACGCTTCAAATATTTTTTCAGGAGTATGCACCTTGTTCGTAGAGTAAAGGGCATCCACTCGTTCTTTGCGGATAACCGACCAAGCAGCCACAAGAGTAGCATAGAGAAGAGTCGTTCCTATCCACAATAGGAACATATCGCTGAAACTCCATTCTTCACTGACATAGCTCATAATCATTGAGACGGCACATCCTCCCCACCACAGATAGGACCACACCGCCCAAGCCAAACCTTTCGTGAAGTCCGTTTCATACTCTTTGTCATACCTCTTCCCCAAGATATTCGTCTCCTTCTTGAGGACGTAAACCACCATGGCAATCAGTGTCATGGAAACAATCAGTGTTATCAGCATAATTCTTATCTGTTTTTATTCATTAATTTCTTCTGCAAATATCATAAGTTATTTTTAGGTGACCAAACAAAAATTTCCTTTCTTTACGAAATATGTGCTTCATTGTACGAAATGCTACAACTCTTTACATATTACTTGCTTTTACAGGCAGTAGCTTCATTTTCTCCACCTTCGATGGAAGAAGGAGTTGGTCGGTGAATTTGAAAGGACAAAAGATAGAACGGAAGTCGTAAAATATGTCGATAGCATTTATAGGAACATCTTTTACATGCCGCTCGTCTCTTACACCACCAAACCCTCCAGTATAAGTAGTTCCATCATAATATTTTCGTACATACTTTAACCACATTTCGTGAACATCATTTCGTAGTGTGAATATCATAGTGGTCACTAAATGGCCATCGCACCAAAGGGTTGAGGAATCTGCATCCTCAATACGTTTTTCCAAATCCTTCAAATATTCATCAGTTAATGGCTCCTTGAATTTGACAAATATTACCCCATAAAAACTACCATTCAAATCTGTCACAGGTTCCTGAAATTTCACTTCGTATG
>CAZDAN010000263.1:0-2558 GCA_964503565.1 uncultured Bacteroides sp. | reverse complement strand
CATCATCGACTATCCCACAGTGACCGAAGAGCATATCAGCACGATGTATATCCGCCGTGTGGAACTGACAGACAAGGAGACGGCCGTCACCTTCCGCGTGTTCTATCCCTCCAGCCAATGGTTCCGCATCAGCGACGAATCGCACCTCATCACCGATGGCGGCGAGAAACTGCCCATCCGCTCGGCTACCAACATCTCACTCAACAAAAGATGCTACACACCCGAAAGCAATGTCATGGAGTTCACCCTCCACTTCCCCGCCTTGCCCGCAGGAACCACCTCCTTCAGCTACTACGAGGAAGAGAACAAACCCGACGACTGTTGGCGCATGATTGGGGTGAAGGTTAAAGAATGAAACTAAAAGCTATGATGATGAAAAGTAAGAAAAGTATTTTATGGGCGGCACTGATGATGGCCGCCACAAATCTGATGCCTTGCAAGGCACAAATGGAAGAGTTGCCTCCGATGGGGCAATTCGTTCTCCAAGGAAAAGTTGAAAATGTCAATCCTGAAAAGCCGGGGAAGGTAAGGTTGGCCGTGTGCGATATTTGGGATAATGAATTATTCGACATCCCCATTCAGGCAGACGGCACCTTTATGAGGACTTTACCCATCAGAGAGATACAGGAGGTTTACCTTTACATAGGAAACACCATTGAGTTGAACATCTGTGCCGGAGACACCATCACCCTGACATACGACAACAAACGGTGGAAGGAGACGCTGGCCATCAGCGGACACACTCCTGAACGCGACCGTGAACTGAAACTGTCGATGGAGTTGCACCATCGGATGAGAGAACGTCAACTCGAACTGAACGACGCTTTGCGCAAGCCCTTGAGAGAGCCCAAGCTATCAGCTTCTGACACCACATTGATGAAGCAAGTGGTGGAATATGTGAAAGACTATGCCCGCATCGTCGAGGAATGGGAGCAGACACGCGGCACCTTGCCCAACAAGGAGGCGTTTCTGATGCAAGCCTTTTTCGAGCCGCTCTACCTCCTTGCCGGAAATGCCGAAGCGCTGAGCAGCCTGCAATACGGATGGAACTTGCAAGAGGCCGTGCCCTCATTGCAAAAAAATGGTTCCGTCATCCGCACACTGCGTCCGCAATGGCTGATACACAACGACTATCGCACCTTTATCAAGAGCTATTGCGAAAGAATACCGACCCAAGCGGTCATCTCGTTCAACGGTAATGCGACCAGCAACAACGAAAGTTTCATCCTGCGTGCCAAGGTTGGCGAACTGGTCATCCCCGACAGAGTCATCCGTGAATATGGATTGGTGGATATGCTGAATATGCAGATTCGCTACATCGGCTACGACCAACTGACCGAATATATCGCTTATCTCGACAGCACCGTCACCACCCCATGGATTCGGGAACAACTGGAAGCCGTCAAGCTGGCAAATTCCGTTTGGGCCGTTGGCAAGCAGGCACCGGAGTTTGACTTTGTGGATGCTGACGGCAAACACTACACGTTGGCCGACTTCAAAGGGCGCTTCATCTATCTGGACATTTGGGGCATAGGATGCGGTCCCTGCTATCAGGAGTTCAAGAATATCCCCGCCCTGCACGAGAAGTACAAGGAGCATGAAGAGCGCATAGCCTATGTCTATCTGTGCGGCTACTATTCCAGCAAGGACGTCTGGCTCCGCACCGCCAAGCGTCACGGTCTGAGCGGCTATAACTTGGCTCTTCCCGAAGGGGACAAGGGACACTACGCCATAAACACCTTCCCCACCTACATCCTTATCGACCCCGATGGAAAAATTGTGGAATACAACACTGCCCGTCCTTCGGAACTTCTGCAAACTGGAAAGAATGTATTGGATAAAGCACTGAAAGGGAAATTGAAGTAAGATTTGGGGATTCTGGCACATTTCGCCAAAATAAATTTGGGGATTTTGGCAAAAGTGCCCAATGTATTCCTGTTTATTTTACACCTTTATTAGTGTATATTTATACATTTTTGGACAGGAAAATCAAGTAAAAAACGACTTCTTCCCACCCTTTAGCCGCTAAGGTGTCGAGAGGTCAGCCGCTAACCACTTGAGAGGAGACGGGCTACAACAAAGGAACGATTGCCAAAGTCGTCAAAGAGCTGGGATGGGAGTGAAATATTGGCATTTTATTTACTGCCAATAAATAAAAATCGGCATTTTTGTTTGATGGCAATAAATAAATAGTATTATCGGCCATTCTTTTTTTTCATTTACGACATTGCAGAACATCTGCGTCTGTGATGCAAACAAACAGCCCCACACTCCTGTAAACATTTCACCATCCACCATGTAAAGAAATAGAAAAAACGCGTTTCTGCATCGGCATCATCCCAAGGCTAAATCCACCTTAGTCTTGGGATGATGCTTTCTTGTCCACAGATTGAACGTCAGCCAGTTACGTCATCCTTAAAATTTTGCTCATTTTTCGTGCGAAAGAAAAGTTACGTGCATACAGGCGATTCTCGCGCGGTCAGTTTTGCATAAATATACAGATCGATTGTATAATTATGCATTCAAGCGCATCATGAAAGCAATCGCACCTCCCATCC
>CAZDAN010000262.1:0-2560 GCA_964503565.1 uncultured Bacteroides sp. | reverse complement strand
TTAAGGGTGAGCCTATGCCTACACCTGGAATCCCCGAATCACTCAACGTGTTGTTGCATGAGCTGAGAGGCTTAGGATTGAGCGTCACATTGGATTAATCATACAACTCTTTACATTATTATATATTTATGGCTTTTAGAAAAGATTCAAAGATAAAGAGTAACTTTACGAAGATCTCGATTGGTCTTGCGTCACCCGAAGAGATTCTGGAGAATTCCAGTGGTGAGGTGTTGAAGCCCGAGACCATAAACTATCGTACTTACAAACCTGAACGCGACGGTTTGTTCTGCGAGCGTATCTTCGGTCCCGTAAAGGATTATGAGTGCCACTGCGGAAAGTACAAGCGTATCCGTTACAAAGGAATCGTCTGCGATCGTTGTGGTGTGGAAGTTACGGAAAAGAAAGTGCGTCGCGAACGCATGGGACACATCCAGTTGGTTGTGCCTGTGGCTCACATCTGGTACTTCCGTTCTCTTCCTAACAAGATAGGTTATCTGTTGGGTGTTCCCAGTAAGAAACTGGACATGGTTATCTACTACGAGAGATACATCGTTGTTCAGCCTGGTATCAAGGAAGGTGAAGTTAACACTTATGATTTGTTGTCAGAGGAAGAATACCTCGAAATCGTGGACTCTTTGCCTGCTGAAAACCAGTATTTGGAGGATACTGATCCCAACAAGTTCATTGCCAAGATGGGTGCCGAGGCTATTTACGAACTTCTGACCCGTCTCGACTTGGATGCTCTTTCATACGAGTTGCGCGACAAAGCCGGAAACGACTCTTCGCAGCAGCGTAAGAATGAGGCTCTGAAGCGTTTGCAGGTAGTGGAATCCTTCCGTTCTTCTCGTGGTCGCAACAAGCCTGAGTGGATGGTTGTTCGTATTGTCCCTGTGACACCTCCTGACCTCCGTCCGTTGGTACCTTTGGATGGTGGACGTTTTGCCACTTCCGATTTGAACGATCTCTATCGTCGTGTTATTATTCGTAATAATCGTCTGAAGCGCTTGATTGAGATTAAGGCACCTGAAGTTATCCTCCGTAACGAGAAGCGTATGCTTCAGGAGGCTGTTGATTCACTCTTTGACAACTCTCGTAAGAGTAGTGCTGTGAAGTCTGATGCCAACCGTCCGTTAAAGTCACTTTCTGATTCGTTGAAAGGTAAGCAGGGACGTTTCCGTCAGAATCTTCTCGGTAAGCGTGTTGACTATTCTGCCCGTTCGGTAATCGTTGTGGGGCCTGAGTTGAAAATGGGTGAGTGCGGTCTGCCGAAATTGATGGCTGCTGAACTTTACAAGCCTTTCATCATCCGCAAGCTCATCGAACGCGGAATCGTGAAGACTGTGAAGAGTGCCAAGAAGATTGTAGATCGCAAGGAACCCGTAATCTTCGACATCCTTGAGCATGTGATGAAGGGACATCCCGTCCTCCTCAACCGTGCACCGACACTGCACCGTCTGGGTATCCAGGCGTTCCAGCCTAAGATGATTGAAGGCAAGGCTATCCAGCTCCACCCGTT
This sequence comes from uncultured Bacteroides sp., assembly GCA_964503565.1. Taxonomy (GTDB): domain Bacteria; phylum Bacteroidota; class Bacteroidia; order Bacteroidales; family Bacteroidaceae; genus Phocaeicola_A. Next base: position 1,044 of record CAZDAN010000262.1, on the reverse strand, counting down.
AGCATGTACCGCGTTCAACGCCGACTTTGACGGTGACCAAATGGCCGTTCACTTGCCTTTGAGTAACGAAGCTATTCTGGAAGCACAAATGTTGATGCTCCAGTCACACAATATTCTGAACCCTGCTAACGGTGCACCTATCACCGTTCCCTCGCAGGATATGGTACTTGGTTTGTACTATATCACCAAACTGCGCAAGGGCGCCAAGGGTGAAGGACTCACTTTCTACGGTCCCGAAGAGGCATTGATTGCTTATAACGAGGGTAAGGTGGACATTCATGCTCCGGTGAAAGTGTTGGTGGACGACCTTGTGGACGGAAAGATTCAGAAGGTAATGCGCGAAACCTCTGTGGGTCGTGTGATTGTCAACGAAATCGTACCTGTTGAAGCAGGATTCGTTAATACTGTTATATCTAAGAAATCATTGCGCGACATCATCAGCGACGTTATCAAGATTGTCGGTGTGGCTCGTGCAGCCGAGTTCCTCGACGGTATCAAGAACCTCGGTTATCAAATGGCCTTCGAGGGTGGTCTGTCGTTCAACTTGGATGATATCATTATCCCGAAGGAGAAGGAAGACCTCGTTAAGCGTGGTAATGAAGAAATCGAGCAGATTACCATGAACTACAACATGGGTTTCATCACCGACAACGAGCGTTACAATCAGGTTATTGACACATGGACACACGTCAACAACGACCTTTCTAACGTCCTCATGAAGACGATTTCTTCTGATGACCAAGGTTTCAACGCCGTGTACATGATGTTGGATTCTGGTGCCCGTGGTTCTAAGGAGCAGATTCGTCAGCTCTCCGGTATGCGTGGTTTGATGGCTAAGCCTCAGAAGGCTGGTGCCGAAGGAGCACAGATTATCGAGAACCCGATTCTTTCTAACTTCAAGGAAGGTTTGAGCGTGCTTGAGTACTTTATCTCTACTCACGGTGCTCGTAAGGGTCTTGCCGATACCGCTTTGAAGACTGCCGATGCCGGTTACTTGACCCGTCGTCTAGTGGATGTTTCTCACGACGTTATCATCAATGAAGA
>CAZDAN010000261.1:0-2564 GCA_964503565.1 uncultured Bacteroides sp. | reverse complement strand
CAGTCAAAACCAAACGGAATCTTCGTTTATTCATGCCTTTCGTCTTTATTGGGTGCAAAGATATTGAAAAGTTTCGTGTTTGCAAAACTTTTGCGTACTATTATCATGTTTCACACCACACGGAGTTTGAATGGTGTTTTTGTTCCCTCACCTTTTTTACAGGGCCTAAGGAACCTCTAAGAAATTACGAATGATAGCTACGAGTGTGCGTGGAGTGTGGCATAAAACCCGAGGAGGTGGACAGGGAGAACATAGAACGTGGGTGGGCGATGGCATTCGGGTAGGGGGTGTCCCCCTACTCCACCTTCACCATTTCCACGGGTTGCGTGCGTTGGGAGTCCATCAGGTGGCTCTGGTACTTCACCTTCGTGAAGTCGATGGACGAGAGGTCGATGCAGCGGATGGTGTTGTTATAGGCCGTTTTGTAATAGATACGGCGATGGGTGAGGTCGGTGGCGGTGGTCCATTGCGTGGCGCTGGGCAGGTCGGGGGCTTTCCCCAGGGGATGCTCGAGGCCGATGGGCACGTCGAAGTTGTTGAGCAGGTGGAAACTGAGGGTGACGGTGGAGAAGGCGTCGGGCTGCTGGGGCGCGGTGTTGCGCAGGAAGGCGGCACGCACAAAGCGCGAGGGGGAGGTGAAATCGCCGGGCAGACCCAACATGCCGGAGCTGCCGCTGATGTGTTTCAACATCACACCACCCAATGAGTGGTCGGGGGCATCGCCGGGATAGAGGTTGACGTAGTTGTTGAGGTTGGTCACCTGCCACGGAAATCCGGGTGAGTTGGTGATGACACCCACCGTGTTCTCATAGAAATGGGGCACACCACCGTCGAGAATCTCGAGCACCACCTGACGCCCGTCGGGCTGACTGATGCGCCAATGCACGGTGGAGGCCACCTTGGGGTCGAGCGAAACGATGCGCACTTGGGCGACGGCGGCCTTCACCTCGTCGATGGTGCTGCACTGGGTGAGCAGCCACGGCACTACCTGAAGGTCGGCCACGGTCTTGGCCGAAAGGGTGGAGTCGAACTCGGCATATTGCCCATAGCCGGCAAAGTAGAAGAGCCCGGCAGCCAGGCCGGCTTCATTGATGCCTTCGACCATGAACTCCTTCTGAGCTACGGAGCAGCCCACCACGCCATGGCGCGCGATGAACTGCAATCCGTTGCTGCCCACGGGGGTATAGGAGGTGAGTGCCTGCCCACGGGGGATGATGACGTATTCACAAGGGACAAAACCTGCCGCCCACTCGATGGTGCGGGCATGAACAAAACTACCGTCTTTGGCGGTGAGGGAAATGCCGGTACATGCCACAATGGGCAAACTGCTTCCGGCGAAGGCCGTGAGGCCCATCAGGAGTCTTTTCAGTGGTTCCATAAAGAAAAATCCGTTGTTTATTCCATAACTTGTATGAAAGAAACAACGGATTGGGGAAATTGTTCACCACAATATCATCCCCTCCACTGAGGATGTGTAGAAATGCACTCAGTTTTTGGGAACTATCGTCTCTGACGGCGTACAGAAATGCGCGGTGCGGTGTTGGCAGAAGAGGAAGATTTCTTCTTCTCCACCTTCTTTTCCTCGGTTTTCTTTTCGTCATCCTCGGCCGAAGCATGACGAGCCAAGCGGGTGGCTTTCCGGCTCTTCTTGTCATCCTTGTCGGCAACAACAGCTGCAGTGTCAACCGGTTCTTCCTTCACAGGAGCCGCCCACAGGTTACGCTCGAAGGCCTGCAACTGTTCCTCGATGCGCTCTTGTTCCTTGGTCACAGCGCTGTCGGTCTTGCAATATTGTGCCAGTGTAAGGTTGCGCAAGTTGGTGGTCTTGTAGATGTCGCCCTTGTAGCGATGGGTAACGAAGAAGTCATTGATGCTCATGTTCGAAGCATTGTTGTAGCTGCTGGTCATCACCCCCATGCGCTCGAGGTAGCTGCTCACTTCGTCGTAGTTGACCCAAAACATGGGGTACTTGGTGGCCTGCTCAGAGAAGCCGTCGTCGCGATGAAGCACGGGGCAAAGGGCCGTGACGCGCGTCTGATAGGTGGCCGTGCGCTGGTCGTAGTAAGAGCTTTCCTTGATGTAGTAGCTCAGCACTTCGGACGAGGGGATATCGGCATTCTCGACGGTGAACTTGCCGTCCTTCTCCTCGTAGAGGACGTGGAAGCGGTCGAGCACATCCTGCATCTTCACCTTGTTGTCGGCGGTGAGCTGTTCGGTGCCGTCGAGGCGATATTCGTAGGCAGGAATCTCGTCGTTGAGCAACAGTTTGAAGAGCAAGGTGAAGAGATTCATCTGTCCGCCCATCGGCTCCACAGGGTAGTAGAGCACGGCGTTCTGGTCTTTCTCCAAGTCGAGCGTGCGATAGACATCGCGCTTCCACACCACGTCTTCGGGCATGGCGGTGGTCACGTTGTACTGAATCTTGGCACGTTCGGAGAGAGCGATGGAAGAAGTGGTTTCTTTCTTCTCCTCTTCCTTGGCCTGATTCCTACGACGAGCCGGCTGTGCCACCACCTGGACGGCCAGACAGGCTGCAAAGGCTATGAATAATATCCGTTTCATAT
>CAZDAN010000260.1:0-2572 GCA_964503565.1 uncultured Bacteroides sp. | reverse complement strand
TTCTCGCAGGTGGAACACACCACAGTGCATTCTCTTACGACATCACCGAGGAGTATTGGGAAGATTTCGCAGAAATCGTTGGTATCGAGTATATAAAGATAAACAAGGACACCACCATCAGCAGCTTCAAGCAGGAGCTTCGCATGAACGAGGTGTATTATATGCTGAATAAGGCACTTTGCTGATAAGTTACAAACTGCGAGCCACAAGTGACGGGAATAAAACATTCACGGATGAACAACTTGTTCGATGACTCTCGTTGCTTGCAGCTCGCAGCTATAGACTTTTAAAACAATTATGAAGGACAAATTCGTCATAGGTTTCGATTACGGTAGTGATTCTGTACGTGCACTCATTGTGAATGCTCATACAGGTGAGACAATTGGCACATCAGTCAAATACTACCCACGTTGGAACATGGGCTTGTACTGCAATCCCAAGACAAACCAATATCGCCAACATCCAATGGATTACTTGGAAGTATTGGAAGAAAGCTTGCGCGAAGCACTCAGCAAGTGCCCTGCAGGTACGGCCGAAAAGGTGATAGGAATTGCCTTCGACACTACAGGCTCTACTCCTGTATTTACAGATGAGTCAGGCACCCCCCTCGCCCTCTTGCCCGAGTTCTTCGAGAATCCCAATGCCATGTTTATCCTTTGGAAGGATCATACGGCCGTGAAGGAAGCTGCAGAAATCAACAAACTCTGTAAGGAGTGGGATATGGATTACGTGGCTTACGAAGGTGGAGTATATTCCTCCGAATGGTTTTGGGCAAAGGCATTGCATGTATTACGCGAAGACGAAGAAGTGCGCAAGGCTGCATATTCCATCGTCGAACATTGCGAATGGCTTCCTGCCATCCTCACGGGCATCACAGCGTCTAAAGACATTGTTCGTAGCCGATGTGCCGGAGGCCACAAAGCTATGTGGCATCCGAAATGGGGAGGTCTTCCTTCTGAAGAGTTCCTTACCACACTCGATCCTTTATTGACAGGTTTTCGCAACCGTCTGTTTTCCGAAACAGAAACGGCAGACAAACCTGTAGGCAGACTTTGCCCGGAATGGGCAACTCGTTTGGGATTGAGTACTGATGTGATAGTTGCCGGTGGAGCTTATGATTGCCACATGGGAGCCGTTGGTGCAGGTATCACTCCGCACACTTTAGTACATGTCATCGACACCTCCACTTGCGATGTCATGGTCTCTCCCTACAAAGAGGTTGGCCACAGACTCATCAAGGGTATTTGTGGCCAGGTAGATGGTTCAGTCATCCCCGGTATGGTAGGTTTCGAAGCCGGCCAGTCAGCCTTTGGCGACATTTACGATTGGTTCAAACGGGTGTTAGAATTTCCCATCAAGAGTATTATCGGCCACACCGAACTCATCGACTTCAACACTCGTGCAATGCTTATCGAAGAGGCGTGTAAAAAAATCATCCCGACCCTCGCAGCCGAGGCCGAGAAGATACCGTTGAGCGAAAGTACAGTCATTGCCACCGATTGGATGAACGGACGACGTACCCCCAATGCAAACCAAATGTTGCAAGGAACCATCACAGGAATCACTCTCGGCACCTCTGCTCCGCAGATTTTCCGTGCTTTGGTCGAGGCTACAGCTTTCGGCACCAAAGCCATTGTCGATCACTTCCTCAATGAGGGGGTACGCATCGACAACGTCATCGGTATCGGTAGCATTGCACTGAAATCCCCGTTTGTAATGCAGACACTGAGTGATGTGTTGAACATGCCTATCAAAGTGTGCAACACCGGACATGCTTGTGCCCTCGGTGCTGCCATGTTTGCAGCAACAGCCGCAGGTATATATAATAAGGTGGAAGATGCCATTGTCGTTATGAACTCCGGCTTTGCTAAGGAGTACACGCCCAATGCAGAAAATGCCGAAAGATACGCAAGAATCTACGAGAAGTACATCAAGGTAGGACAGTTTACAGAGAAAAAACTATTTAATTAACCGACAAAAAGAATTAAGAATATGAATATTGAGGCTAAATCAACCATCGAATCAGGTAAAGCCATCCTCGGTATCGAGTTTGGCTCAACCCGCATCAAGGCTGTGCTGATTGATGAAGAAAACAACCCCATTGCCCAAGGAAGCCACACATGGGAAAACCAGCTTGTTGACGGACTTTGGACATATAGTGTAGAGGCCATCTGGTATGGTTTGCAAGACTGTTATGCCGACCTGCGCAAGAATGTGAATGAACTCTACGACATTGAGATTGAGTCGCTTGCCGCCATCGGCGTCAGCGCCATGATGCACGGCTACATGGCATTCAACGAGAAGGAAGAGATTCTTGTCCCCTTCCGCACTTGGCGAAACACTAACACAGCTCAAGCAGCTGCAGCCTTGTCTGAACTGTTCGTCTATAACATCCCCTTGCGTTGGAGCATCTCTCACCTCTATCAGGCCATCCTGAACAACGAGGAGCATGTCAAGGACATCAACTTCCTCACCACCTTGGCCGGTTTCATTCATTGGCAGATTACAGGCAAGCGTGTGTTGGGTGTGGGCGACGCATCAGGAATGATACCCGTTGACCCCGAAACAAAAA
>CAZDAN010000259.1:0-2638 GCA_964503565.1 uncultured Bacteroides sp. | reverse complement strand
CGAAGAGGACCTTTGCGAAATCCTGAAGTTCAACCTCGAAATGGAGGGGTACACCGTAGATACTGCCCACTCGGCCGAAGAGGCACTGACCATGAACCCCAGCAGTTATCACCTGCTGCTTCTCGACGTGATGATGGGGGAGATATCGGGCTTCCGGCTGGCCAACATGCTGAGGAAGGAACCCGAAACAGCCACTATACCTATTATATTTATAACGGCGCGCGACACGGAGAACGACACAGTGACGGGCTTTAACCTTGGTGCCGACGATTACATAGCCAAGCCCTTCGCCATCCGCGAGGTGTTGGCACGGGTGAAGGCTGTTATCCGTCGTACCTCGACCATTCAGACAGTCTCCTCTGCGGACGGTAGTGATGGAGCGAAGGGGACTGCAGCCTATGCGAACCGACTGGCCTACGAGACCTTGGTGTTGGACACAGAGCTGAAACAAGTGACCATAGACGGATTGCCCATAGCACTCACCAAGAAGGAGTTGGAGATATTGGCACTGCTCCTCGCTCACCCTGGCCATGTCTTTTCCCGCGAGGCCATCCTCTCCACCGTATGGGAGGACGATGTGCTGGTGCTTGACCGCACGGTGGACGTGAATATCACCCGTCTCCGTAAGAAGATTGGGAAATACGGAAAGTATATTGTTACCCGGCAAGGATACGGATATTGCTTTAACGGATAAGGTTTATGAAATCCCTTCTTGTCAGCCTCCGTCTCTTTGTGGCCATCATTTTCGTGGTGGCTGTGTATGCCGCATGGACACACGAACGCAGTGTCTGGGTTATTCTCATTGTCAGCCTCATCATGGCACTTGTCTTCTATCTCCACATCGTTCGTCAGCGGAAGTCCATCACCCAACTGCGCCGCTTTGCCAAGAAGGCAGACCGTAACGAGTCTTTCAATCTCGACGAAGAGATATCTGCCTTTCCACAAGGTGAGTTGGGAGAAATATCGCAACACATTGTCCGCCTTTATCAACTCTTGAAACAGAGTCAGGAAGACCAGAGCCGTCTGAAGCGGCAACTGACCCAAAATATCTCGCACGAACTGAAAACACCCACCAGTAGCATACAGGGATACTTGGAAACCATTCTTGAAAATCCTGACATGCCGGCTGACAAACGGTTGCAGTTCCTCCAACGGTGTCATGCACAAAGCCTGCGCCTGACTAACTTGCTGAACGATATATCGGCTCTTAACCGGATGGATGATGAAGTGGGACTCCAGTCCATCAGTCAGGAGTACATCGGTATATCGAACCTGGTGAACGGCATCACGCAAGAGGTGGCTCTGCAATTGGAAGAAAAAAAGATGAGCTTGGCAAACCAGCTTTCGGACAATGTTATAGTCAAGGGCGATGCTTCATTGCTCTATTCCATTTTCCGTAACCTGACGGACAATGCCATCGCCTATGCCGGACAAGGCTCCACCATCACTATCAGCTCCACTTACGACGAGACGTTCTACCATTTTACCTTTGCCGACAATGGTGTGGGTATAGCTCCTGAGCATCTGCCCCGCATCTTTGAACGCTTCTACCGCATCGACAAGGGACGCAGTCGCAAACTGGGTGGTACAGGTCTTGGATTGGCCATAGTAAAGAATGCAGTTGTCCTCCACGGGGGAAATATTTCTGCCACGTGTGGCCAGAAAAAAGGCCTTGTTTTCCATTTTACGCTGAAGAGAATATAGAAAAGCGGAGAAAGTTTTCTCCCCTTCATATTTATTCTGTATATTTGCACGGGAATAGTGCTCCCAACACTTCTGATAGAGTTAGAAAGCAAACAGAAATATATAATTAACCATTAAAACAAAGCTATGGCAAATAGTAAAGAAAAACTTTTCGCTGACTTTGCACCGGTGTCAACCCAAGAGTGGTTGGACAAAATCAATGTGGATTTGAAAGGTGCAGACTTTGAAAAGAAACTGGTTTGGAAAACCAATGAAGGATTTAAAGTGAAGCCCTTCTACCGCAAGGAGGACTTGGAGAACCTGAAGACCACCGAGGCTCTGCCCGGCGAGTTCCCCTACCTGCGCGGTACCAAGAAGAGCGATAATACCTGGCTTGTACGTCAGGACATCAAGGTGGACTGTCCCAAAGAGGCTAATGCCAAGGCATTGGACATCCTCAACAAGGGTGTGGATTCACTCGGATTCAACCTTCGCAAGAAGGACCTCAGCACCGAGTTCATCGCCACCTTGCTCGACGGTATTTGCGCTGATTGCATCGAACTCAACTTCAGCACCTGCCAAGGTGCCACGGTGATGTTGGCCAACCTCCTGATTGACTATTTCACAGGGAAGGGATATGACCTCGCAACTCTGCGTGGCTCTGTCAACTACGACCCCATGGGCAAGATGATGGTGCGCGGGAAGGATTTGACCAATTACGTCGCTACCGCTAAAGAGTTGGTGGAAGTGATGAAGGCATTGCCTCGTTACCGTTGCATCACGGTGAATGCCATCGAGTTGAACAACGCAGGTTCGTACATCAGCCAAGAGCTTGGTTATGCCCTTGCTTGGGGTAACGAATACTTGAACGCCCTTGTGGAGGCTGGTCTCGACGCTACCGAGGTGGCCAAGAGAATCAAGTTCAACTTCGGCATCAGCTCAAACTACTTCCTCG
>CAZDAN010000258.1:0-2676 GCA_964503565.1 uncultured Bacteroides sp. | reverse complement strand
CCGGGCGGGCAGTCGCCGTCTTCCACACGCGCCAGCCGATGCAGAGGGCAACGAGCAGGGCGACGAGCAGGAAGATGCCCGCGTAAATCCACCACGAGATTTCCGTCTGCACCACGTATTGCTCCAACCACGGCTTCATGCAGGCGAAGCCGATAGGGAAAGCGACCAGTGCGGCTGCGGCTTGCAAGAGCATGTACTCGCCGAAGAACATATCGAGGATGTCCTTTACCGTAGCGCCGAACACTTTGCGGATGGCAATCTCCTTGCGACGCTGTTCGCACGTGAGCATAATCATGGACCACACACCGAAGAGGGCAATGAGGATGCAGACACCAGTGGTGATGGTAAGGAGGATTTGCAGGTTGTTTTCGGATTTCAGTGTTCCGCTGTATTCCTCCATGCACGAACCGAAGAAAGCGTATGGCAGATGTCCGTCTGTCTTGTATTTCTCCAGTTTCTCTTTCAGAGCCGACCATGTGCCCGGGTGGAATCGGAAGACGAGGGCGTTGGGGAGCCTGTACCCTTCACGGGATGGCTTGTACCATTGGTCATAATGGATGTTATGTTGGAATACGCAAGGCGATACCGGGGTGGTGGGCGAGAAGTTTTTGAAGTCCTTCACCACTCCAATCACGGAGTGTATGTGATAAGATTCTCCTACCGGATTCTCCCATCCCATGAGGCGGGCAAACGTTTCGTTCACCACGATGGCCTGTTTGTCGCTCTCCTCGTTGGGCCAGCGGCCTGCCAACAATTGCAGGCCGTAGAAGCGGCAGTACCCTTCATCGACCCAATAGTTGTAATAATCCACCGGCTCTGTCAGTTGGGGACAAACTTCGGGCGTAAGACGGCCACGGCCTCCACTGTGGGGGTAGATGCAGTTGCGGGTGAAGAAGATGGTATCCACTTCGGGCTGTTGTTTCAAGAACTCAAAGACGGCCGTCTTCACATCGTCTGTGTTGGCATCCATGCGGACGAAACCGATGTTCTCGCGGGTGAATCCCAAGTCGCCTTGGCGCAGGGTGTGGAGCTGCTTCATCAGCACCGCCACGCAGAAGATGCAACACATGGCAATGCCCAACTGCACACCCGTGCTGATGCGGCGGAAGAGGTTGTAGCGGCTGAGTGCTCCCACGCCTGTGACGGCGCTCTGCAACGACTGGCGGCGGAAGTACCAGATGAACGGTAGGGAGAGGAGCAACGACGCCACTACCACCATTGTCATGTAAAAGAGGCTTTCGCGCTGGATGTAGCCCAAGTCCTCGGGGAGTGTGGCCAACGTCCTGAACCAGCCGAGCGATACCTTTAACAGATAGTTGCCGAAGAAGATAGCGATGAGCAGCAGCAGACCGTACTCCATGAGGAATTGTACTGTCAGCTGGCCACCCGTGGCGCCGAACACCGTGCGCAGGGCTATCTCGCGCTGGCGGATGAAGAGGCGGTTGATGAACATCGTCAGGTAATTCAGCAGGCCGCACAGGATGAGCACCCCGCCTGCAATGGCAAACAGGTAGATGTGGTTCAGTTTCACAGGGATGTTGGCTTCGTTCCTCTCATCTGCTTGACGCACCTTGTCCAGTCGTACCAGGTCAAGCTTTTGCCATGCCAACTGCTCGAGAATCCCTCCCTGAACATTGAGAAACGGAATGGGCGTCCTGTCCAGACGGGCATTGATAGAGTCGGCATTGGCTTTGGGCGAGAACCTGAAGAAGTGGTGTACGTTGTTCCTGTATTCGGCCGTAGCCATCCCCAAAACTTCAAAGTCAAAGTTGCTGTGCTCACCCCATCCCTTGATTACAGCCGCCACCGTGCGGCTCTTCTGGTAGGGGTCGCTGTGGGCATCTTCGTTCCTCAGCTCTTGTCCGATGGGCGATTCGTCGCCCCACAGCCTGCGGGCCAGTTTGTCGGTGATGGCCACCTTCGAGGGATTGTGCAGGAAACTGTCGTCGCCTTCCAGTATCTCCGTCCCGAAGAACGAAAGGAAATTGCTGTCGCACTGGTATTCAAAGACGTTGACCTTCTGCCCGTTTAGCTTGATGTGATAAGCGTTTCCAAGGCGCGTCGCCTCCTCCACTTCGGGGAACTGCTCAATTTTGTCGGTCAGATACTGAAAACCAGTGCTTTTGTTTTGTAGGTAATACGTCCTCTCCGCATCCTTATGGAACGCGTCATACGTGGTTTCATACTTTATCCACATGCTTGCCATGGCAAAGCAGGCGAAGCCGATGGCCAGACTCACGACGCTGACCAGTGATTGCAGGCGGTACTTTACCAGTTGCCGCCAGGCGAGTTTCAGATTGTGTACTATCATATCCTGTTTTTCTATTTGCTCTGTCAAATAGTTGTTTTTACTTGTTCTTATTCTGATTATGCTTAAGGGAAACTTTAATCATCAGTGCTGATTATATAATCATCACCGTTGATTATGTAATCAGCATCGATAACTATATAATCAGCACTGATGATTAAAGTTTTCTCCGTAGCACTAACAGGTTTTCACTGTAGCTTTTTGGTTTTTTCTCCTTCGCCTCACCCCTTTGCAATCTCTTCCGCCGGGCGGGTGCGGGCCACCTGCAGGATGCGCCACAGGATGGTGAGCACCACCAGCAGGGCCACACCGAAGAAGATGACTGACCAGAAGAGCGGACCTGTGCTGATGAAGACAGTATAGTCTTC
>CAZDAN010000257.1:0-2692 GCA_964503565.1 uncultured Bacteroides sp. | reverse complement strand
GTCTGATGGAATGGCTTACACACGAATTTATGTATTTATAGATATACCCTATACTATTGCAACTGCAAAGGTACAATCCAACTGTAATGAGGGCAACGGGCACTTTATCGAATGCTTACTTTACAAAGATACCAGTTTCTCTTAAAAGCACTGGGCACAGTAAGAAGTCTCCGCCGTTTTGCTTTACAAAATTATTGAATCGTACAAATATAGACGGCTTAATTTTTGTTAAATCGTTTTTTAGACCCTAAAATTGTCTAATTTCTGGACACTCCATTTGTAAGAAAGTGGGTTTTATGCCATTTTCGTTGTATATTTGCACCACCAAATGATCTAAATATACGTGAAACCTATGAAACTTACAACTTTCTGCTTTTCGCCCACGGGCACTTCGCGCAAAAACATGATGGCCGTGGTAAAAGGATTGAATCCCGACGAGGCAATGCATAACGACTATACCTATAATAATATAAAGAAGGAAGCCACATTGAATGGGGAGCTATCTTCAGACGATTTAGCCCTCTTCTCCGTCCCCGTATATGGCGGCAAGGTGCCACCCACCGCATTGGAGCGCATGGGGCAGGTGAGGGGAGAGAATACTCCGGCCATCTTGTTGGTGACCTACGGAAACCGCAACTTTGAGCAGGTGCTCGTCCAATTGGCCGATTTTGTGCGCGAACGGGGCTTCCGCCCCATTGCCGCTGCGGCTTTGGTGGGCGAACATTCTTATAGCAATGCACAATATCCCATAGCCGTAGGCAGACCCGATGCGGTCGACCTCTCTTCGGCTGAAAAATTTGGAAAGCAGATAGCCACCAAACTAAGAGAAACAGACAAAAAGGATTGGGACATCGACATTGCCAATAATATGCCCCAACTGGAAACTCCCGAAACGTCGCTTCGGGCATTTGTTGCTTTCGTTCAAGAATATACCCGGCAACAACAGATAAACTCGGTGAAGGCCTATCCTGCCGCCTCACCCGAAGCGTGTAGTCATTGTGGCGAATGTGTGACACTTTGCCCCACGCAAGCCATCGTCACAGGCAGGGAGGAGGTGACGGATGCCACCCGGTGCATCCGTTGTTGTGCCTGTGTGAAGGGGTGTCCCACGGGGGCACGCACGTTCGACTCACCCTTTGCCCGCCCTCTGTCGGAAAACTTCCAAATGAGGCGCGAACCACTTTATCTTTTGTAAATCATTGGAGAATCAAAGAATTATGCGTATCTTCGCGCCGCAGAATCGAGAAAAACAATTTTAATCTATAACTCTTAAAAATTATTTATTTATGTTTGAAGGACATCCTAAAGGTCTTTGGGCGCTTGCCCTTGCCAACACAGGTGAGCGATTCGGCTACTACACCATGTTGGCAGTATTCCTGTTCTTTTTGCAGGACAATTTCGGTTTCTCCATGGGAACCTCCAGTTCAATCCAAGCCACATTCCTTGGAATAGTTTATTTTGTACCTCTTTTTGGTGGTATGTTAGCCGATAAGTTTGGTTTCGGCAAGATGGTTACCATCGGAATTTTCGTCATGTTCATGGGTTATCTCCTGTTGGCTCTGCCTCTTGGAGCCGGCACCGTGGCTCTTGGCGTGATGGCTTTGGCTCTGTTGCTCGTTTGCGTCGGCACGGGTCTGTTCAAGGGTAACTTGCAAGTGTTGGTAGGTAATCTCTACGACGACCCCAAGTACTCAGCCAAACGCGACGAGGGTTTCAGCATCTTCTACATGGCCATCAACCTTGGCTCTATGTTTGCCGCCGCCGTAGCCCTTTCCATCATGGCTTGGACACAAGAGGCTTACGGAATCAGCAAGGCCGACTCTTACCATTTTGCTTTTGCCGTAGCTTGCGTATCACTGGTGCTTTCAATCATTATCTACTATGCATTCCGTAAGACATTTGCTCATGCTGATCGTGCGAAAGTTGCCGTAAAAGGTGCTGAGGTGGCAGAGGAGCAGTTGACTCCTGCCCAGACAAAGGAGCGTATCATCTGCCTCTGTCTGGTATATGCCGTGGTTATCTTCTTCTGGATGGCTTTCCATCAGAACGGTATCACCATGAACCAGTTTGCCCGCGAATATACCGCGACATCCGAAACAGGCTTTATGAGCCTTTTCCTCAGCAGTTCATTGAGCTTTGCTGAAACCAGAAGCTTCTGGAATCTTATTCTTTGCGTACTGTTGGTTTACGGTGTGCTCAACCTCTTCCAGTCAAAGACAGCTAAGGGCAAGTCGGTTGCGGCACTCCTTACCGTAGCTTCATTGGGTGTGCTTGTTTACAGAGCAATGAACGTGACTGGTTCTGTAGTGGTAGAAGCTCCCATTTTCCAGCAATTCAACCCCTGCTTCGTAGTGGCATTGACTCCGATTATCGGTCTTATCTTCGGCTCATTGGCCAAGAAGGGCAAAGAACCCTCTTCACCCATGAAGATTGGTCTTGGTATGTTGGTGGCCGCATTGGCTTTCGTCATCCTTCTGATTGCCTCTTTGCCCTTGCCTCCTGCTGGTGAACAGCTTGAAGCCGTGAAGGCCGGAACTGCCACACTGGTATCTCCCAACTGGTTAATTGGTACCTATTTCGTATTGACAATTGCCGAGTTGCTGCTCTCGCCCATCGGTATCTCATTTGGTACCAAGGTGGCTCCTCCCAAGTCCAAGGGTATGATGATGGGTGGGTGGTTTGTGGCAACTGC
>CAZDAN010000256.1:0-2704 GCA_964503565.1 uncultured Bacteroides sp. | reverse complement strand
GCGGTGAATATGGCCCACTTCCATTGCCCGCTCTCTTGCCGGATGGCGGCAAGGGTGGCTACGCAGGGGAAATAGATGAGCACGAACAGCATGTAGCTGATGGCGGCCAGCGGGGTGATGCTTTGGGCAATGCGGGCAGAGAGGGTGCTGCTTTCTCCCTCTGTGGCGGCGGCCACCTGTGCTTCGTCCTCGTGGTAGAGCACTCCGATAGTGCTCACCACCAACTCTTTGGCTCCCACGCCCGAAATGAGTCCGATGCCCAGCTTCCAATCGAAGCCGAGGGGCTTGATGACCGGCTCAATGGCGCGTCCAATCTGTCCGATGTAGGAGTTCTCCTGCTGTTCGGCCAGCGTCTCGTGTGCCTCGTGGCGCGGATAGTAGCCGAGGAACCAGATGAGGATGGAGGCCACCATGATGATGCCTCCCATTTTCTTCAGGTACTGTGCGCCCTTTTCCCACGTGTGGCGCAGGATAGCTTTGCTTGTGGGCATACGATAGGGGGGCAGCTCCATGACGAAGGGGGTGTCATCGCCTTTCATCAGCATACGGCTGAAGAGGCGGGCCATGAGGATGGCCAACAGGATGCCCACTGCATAGATGCTGAGCAACACAAGGCTGGCATGGTCGTGGAAGAAAGCTCCCACCAGCAGCAGGTAGATGGGCAGGCGGGCACTGCACGACATCAGCGGATTGATGAGCATGGTGATGAGGCGGCTCTTCCGATTCTCGATGGTGCGGCCGGCCATGATGGCAGGTACGTTGCATCCGAAACCCATGATGAGGGGGATGAACGACTTGCCGTGCAGCCCCATCTTGTGCATCAGCTTGTCCATGATGAAGGCTGCGCGGGCCATGTAGCCCGAGTCCTCCATCAGGCTGATGAAGAAGTAGAGTATCAGGATGTTGGGCAGGAAGACGATGACGCCTCCCACACCACCGATGATGCCGTCGATAATCATGTCCTTCAGTGGCCCTTCGTTCATGTTTGCCTCCACCACGTTGCCAATCTGCTCTACAAGCCATTCGATACCCATCATGGGATATTCGCCCAGTGCAAAGGTGCTTTCAAACATGACGTAGAGGAAGAGGAAGAAGATGGGGAATCCCCACCAGCGGTGGGTGACGATGGTGTCGATGGCCTCCGTCATGCGGTGGCGCTCCACATGGTTGTCGGTGAAGGTCTCGCGCAGTGCCCCTTGGATGAAACCATATTTGGCGTCGGTGATGGCCTGCTCGCTGTCTTCGCCCAATACCTTCTGCAGGCGGATAGCTTCGCGGTCGCGGGTGGCCATGATGTCGATGCCGTTGGGCAGTGTCTTTACAAAATCCTTGGCTTCTTTGTCGTTTTCCAGCAGTTTGATGGCCAGAAAGCGGGTGGAGTATTTGTGGCGGATGCTCTCGTTGCGGCTGATGTCGCGTTTCACCGCGTCGATGCTTCGTTCCACTTCGGGGCCGTGGTTGATGTGTATGTGGTGGTAGAATCCGCGTGGGTACTCATGCTTCATACTGCCTTCGTCGAATGAATGGTCGGGCACGTACTGACGGTGCCAATCGCTCAAGTCGTCCAATGCTTCGGTCCGTAGGTGGCCCTCTTTGTCGAGGAAGTCGCCTCCCTCATAAATGCTGATGATGGTGTGAAACAGTTTGTCGATGCCCCGTCCCGTGCGCGATACGGTGGGGACGATGGGGGCTCCTAACAGTTCGCCCAACTGTTTGTGATCAAGTGTGTTCCCGCTGGCTTCCAGTTCGTCGTACATGTTCAGGGCGATAATCATACGCACGTTCATGTCGATGAGCTGGGTGGTCAGATAAAGGTTGCGCTCCAGGTTGCTGGCATCGAGTACGTTGACGATGACATCGGGCGTCTCGTCGATGATGTATTTCCTCACGTACCGTTCTTCGGGCGTATAAGTGCTGAGGCTGTAGGTCCCCGGCAGGTCGATGAGACGGAAGCGGTAACCCTGAAACTCGAAGTAACCCTCTTTGGCATCCACGGTGACACCGCTGTAGTTGCCAACGTGCTCGTGTGCGCCACTGGCAATGTTGAACAGCGAAGTCTTTCCACAGTTGGGATTGCCTACAAGGGCTACATTGATGGTGCGGCGCTTGCCGCGAGCCAGTTCTTGCATGACCTGCTCAGTTGACGAGTTGACGAGTTGACGAGTCGACAAGGCTTCTGTAGAATGCATCCTTGTCAACTCGTCAACTTGTGCCTCGTCAACTATCTCTATCATCTCTGCCTCCTGTCGGCGGAGGGAGATTTCGTATCCAAGGATTTTATATTTGATAGGGTCCTTCAAGGGTGCATTCAGGATGACCTCTACGGTCTTCCCTTTGATGAAGCCCATCTCCACGATGCGTTTGCGGAAACCACCATGGCCCAATACCTTTACGACGACTCCTTTCTCGCCAGTTTTCAGTTCGGATAAGCGCATAAGTTCTTTTTTATCAGTGTGCAAAAATACGCTTTCTTTCCGAAGTTTCCAAGCGGGCGGCCTCCTTTTTCGTCTCGTGCGCGTACATAATACCTATAAATAGGTATTTTTATACTGCCCCCCCCCTAAAACAGAAAAGGAATTTGTTCTCGACTCTCTTTGTTGGTTGGTTAGATAATATTTCGCATCCAATCAGCTAAATAGAGAGGGATGTTGATCCTAAAATCCGCAACTCTTCATTCCAACCCAAGCTTTGCTGTAATTAGTTC
>CAZDAN010000255.1:0-2712 GCA_964503565.1 uncultured Bacteroides sp. | reverse complement strand
CATCAGAAAGTAAAAAAAAACAAAAAGACAACTATTAAGAAGTCCCCAAACAAAATAAAAGAGAAAAGAAATGGATAAATTCAGTTATGCAATTGGTTTGGGTATCGGACAGAATTTGTTGGGCATGGGTGCCCGTGGTATCAATGTAGAGGATTTTGCCCAAGCTATACACGATGTATTGGATGGAAAAGAAACAGCCATCAGCCATACCGAAGCCCGTGAAATTGTAAACAGCTACTTTGAAGAGATGGAGAAGCGCATGAATGCTGAAAACATCGAAAAAGGAAAAACTTTTTTGGCCGAGAACCAAAAGAAAGAAGGGGTGAAGGTGACTGCCAGTGGCCTGCAATACGAAGTGCTACAGGAAGGTAATGGCAAAAGTCCGAAAGCAACAGACAAAGTGCGTTGTCACTACGAAGGCACACTGATTGACGGAACTTTGTTTGACAGTTCCATCAAGCGTGGTGAACCTGCAGTGTTCGGTGTAAGCCAAGTAATTCCCGGATGGGTGGAAGCCTTGCAACTGATGAGTGAAGGTGCCAAATGGCGTTTGTATATACCTTCTGAGTTGGGCTATGGAGCACACGGTGCAGGTGAGATGATTCCACCTCACAGCACGCTTATATTTGATGTAGAACTGATGGAGGTATTGTAAATTCTAAAAACAAAATTATAAATAACAAAAAAGTAACACAATGAAAAAAGCAAGTTTTTTAATGGTAATTGCCATGGCTGCCGGCTTGGCTTCATGCTCAACTCAGGCTCCCAAGGCTAATTTGAAGAGTGACACAGACTCACTTTCTTACGCATTCGGTGTGACCCAAACTCAAGGTTTCAAGGACTACTTGACACACCAGTTGCGCGTGGACACTGCCAAGATTGGTGACCTGGTGAAGGGATTGGTTGACGGTGCAGCCGGCAAGGATGCACAAAGTCAGATTGCCTATGTAGAGGGATTGAAGATTGGCAAAATGATAGCAGAAAACTGGGTAAGCGGTCTGACAAGCGACGTATATGCTGACGACTCAACCAAGTCTATCGACAAGGACAATCTGGTAGCCGGATTCATCGCCGGTGTATTGGGCAAAGATCAGAAGATGACCTTGGAGGATGCACGCAACTACGTGCAGGCTGTAATGGACGCTGCCAACGAAAAGAAAATGGAAGCACAGTATGGCTCAAACCGCGAAGCCGGTGAGAAGTTCTTGGCCGAGAACAAGACTAAGGAAGGTGTTCAGGAGACTGCCAGCGGCCTTCAGTATAAGGTCATCAAGATGGGTAAGGGCGCCATCCCTACTGCTACTGACAAGGTGAAAGTACACTACCGTGGTACTTTGCTGGATGGTACAGAATTTGACAGTTCATACAAACGCAATGAGCCGACTACCTTTGCCGCTAATCAAGTAATCAAGGGTTGGACCGAGGCCCTCACCATGATGCCCGTAGGCTCAAAGTGGGAACTCTACATCCCCGAATACTTGGCTTACGGCTCACGCAACCAGGGTCAAATCAAGCCTTTCTCTACTTTGATTTTTGAAGTTGAATTGATCAGCATCGAAAAGTAATAGCGGAAAAAGATTTTCCGCATTTATATTAGGCGCGGATTGTGCAGATTACACGGATGGAATAAGACCGTGTTCATCCGCGCAATCTGTGCCTAAATTCTTTTTATTATCGTACTCTTCTTACTACCCTATTTTTTATGTTATATAACATCTTACGTTGACTCAAATGCTAAAAATAGTAGAAATTGAATAGTTTTTTATATATTTTTGCGGAGAAACGAAAAAAAAGTTCTATTTTTGCTTACGTTTTGACATTTAAGCAACAAACATATAATTAACAACAATGGAAAAGATAGATAGTCTTGACAAGAAGATTCTGGAAATCATTTCGCAGAACGCACGTATCCCCTTCAAAGATGTGGCCGCCGAGTGTGGCGTGTCGCGTGCAGCCATCCACCAACGTGTACAGCATCTGTTTGACTTGGGCGTGATTGTCGGCTCGGGTTATCACGTAAGCCCCAAGACATTGGGCTACAACACTTGCACCTACGTGGGCATCAAGTTGGAGAAAGGTTCGATGTACAAGAGTGTGGTGGAAGAGTTGATGAAGATTCCGGAGATTGTGGAATGTCACTTCACTACAGGACCTTACACTATGATGGTGAAACTCTATGCACGCGACAATGAGCACCTGATGGACTTGTTGAATAACCGCATGCAGGGCATTCCGGGCGTGGTGTCAACAGAGACTCTCATCTCGCTTGACCAGAGCATCAAGAAAGAAATACCCATCTGTACCGACTAAACCCTCACCGCCACCACCATGGAATTTCTGAACGAATATCACTTGGCTGGATTGTTTATAGGTATATGCACCTTCTTGATTATCGGTCTGTTTCACCCGATAGTCATCAAGTGTGAATACTACTGGGGCACAAAATGTTGGTGGGTATTCCTGCTGTTGGGTATAGCAGGAGTAGCCGCCTCTGTTTATGTGTCAGACATCATCCTGTCATCCCTGTTGGGAGTCTTTGCCTTCTCCTCCTTTTGGACCATCAAAGAGGTGTTTGACCAAGAGAAACGAGTGCAGAAGGGATGGTTCCCCAAGAACCCGAAAAGAAAGTAAGGGGGGGGGGGAGGAAGAACCTATCGTGGGCGTATTAGAGCTCTTACGGTCTCTGTCATTCTTCGCTGCGCTCAGAATGAC
>CAZDAN010000254.1:0-2755 GCA_964503565.1 uncultured Bacteroides sp. | reverse complement strand
AAATGACAAAAGCTGATATTGTAAACGAAATTAGCAGAAGTACTGGCATTGACAAAGTCACGGTACTGAATACAATCGAAGCCTTCATGGCTACAGTTAAGGACACTATGTCAAATGGTGAAAATGTGTATCTTCGTGGATTCGGTAGCTTCGTTGTGAAGAAGAGAGCTCAGAAGACTGCTCGTAACATCTCTAAGAACACAACCATCATTATTCCCGAACATTACATTCCGTCATTCAAGCCTGCAAAGACATTTGCAATAACTGCGAGTGCTGAAGAAATTGAAAAAGCAGCAGAAAAGTAATAAACACAAGTATTAACCCATAAAAAAAACGATTATGCCAAGCGGTAAGAAGAAAAAAAGACACAAGATGGCTACGCACAAGCGTAAAAAAAGACTGAGAAAGAACAGACATAAGAGCAAATAAGCACTCAGTCAAGCCAAAGAGCAAACAAAAATGAAGAACAAACTTGCAAAGTATACCACACAAACGGGCTTTCGGGTTTGTTCTTTGTGTATGAGAAAATCAACAAGTTTAAATAGTAGAGAATGACAAGCGAATTAGTTGTAGATGTACAGCCTAAGGAAATATCCATCGCCCTCATGGAAGACAAGGCATTGGTGGAGTTCCAAAAGGAGGGGCGCGAAGCGTCCTATTCCGTAGGTAACATTTATTTCGGCCGTATCAAGAAGTTGATGCCCGGCTTGAATGCCTGCTTCGTGGATGTAGGCTCGGGCAAGGATGCTTTTCTTCACTACCTTGACTTGGGACCTCAATTTCGCTCTTTCCAAAAGTATCAGAAACAGGTTCAGAGCGACCGAAAAAAGCTCTATCCCATTGCCAAAGCCACTACTATGCCTGACTTGGAGAAGGACGGCAGCATCAGCAATATATTGCAACAAGGCCAAGAGGTGATGGTACAAGTAGTAAAGGAACCAATCTCCACTAAGGGGCCGCGCCTGACGTGTGAACTCTCGTTCGCCGGACGTTATCTGGTGCTCGTTCCCTTCAATGAGAAGGTGTCCGTATCAACAAAAATCAAGTCCAGTGGCGAACGCGCCCGCCTGAAGCAATTGTTGCAGAGTATTAAACCGAAACACTTTGGTGTCATCGTACGTACCGTAGCCGAAGGAAAGGGTTCCGCCGAACTGAACGCCGAACTTGAAACCCTACTCCGCCATTGGGAATCAGCTATTACCAAAGTACAGAAGTGTACCAAGCCCCCCCTGCTTATCCATGAAGAGACAAGCCGCACGGTGGGACTTCTGCGCGACCTTTTCAACCCATCTTACGAAAGCATTTATGTCAATGACGAAACCGTTTATCACGAAGTGCGTGACTACGTTTCACTCATTGCTCCCGACCGTGTTGAAATCGTCAAGCAATATAAAGGCGAACTTCCCATTTTTGACAATTTTGCCATTACCAAGCAAATCAAGTCCTCTTTTGGAAAAACCATTTCCTACAAACGGGGTGCTTACTTGATTATTGAGCACACTGAGGCTATGCATGTTGTGGATGTCAATAGCGGAAACCGTACCAAGGCTGAAAATGGACAAGAAGCCAATGCTTTGGAAGTAAACTTAGGAGCCGCTGACGAACTGGCCCGCCAATTGCGCTTGCGTGATATGGGAGGTATCATCGTTGTTGACTTCATTGATATGAATCAGGCAGAAAACAGGCAAAAACTCTATGAACGCATGTGTGAAAACATGAAAAAAGATCGTGCCAAGCACAATATTCTGCCACTGAGTAAGTTCGGATTGATGCAAATTACCCGCCAACGAGTGCGTCCAGCTATGGATGTAACTACGGCTGAGACCTGCCCTGTATGTTTCGGTAAAGGCAGTATTCAACCCTCTATTCTTTTCACTGATACATTGGAAAGCAAAATTGACTACCTCGTCAATAAGGTAGGAATCAAGAAGTTTAAGCTCCACCTTCATCCATACGTTGCTGCTTACGTCAATCAAGGATTCGTATCCATGAAACGGAAGTGGCAGATGAAATATGGCTTCGGAATCAAAATCATTCCCAATCAAAAGTTGGCCATGCTCCAATATGAGTTTTACGACACGCATGGCGAAGAAATTGACATGAAGGAAGAATTTGAAATTAAGCCGTAAGGAAATACTTCACTTAGTAAGGGGCTGTGCCAAGACGCTTTTCAGAGTCAGCACAGCCTCTCGCTTTTCTTTATCCATTCATAGGGATGTGATTATTCTTCTGTTCTTTTGTCTAAAATATCCAGTTCTGTTCTTCTGTTTTCATTTATAAACTGTATCTTTGCAAAAAAATCAAGGTACAGAACATGAGCAAATATCCGAGTTACATACAGAACGCTATAGAGGCGATGAAGATTGAAGAACTGAATCCCATGCAGGAGGCGGCTATTGATGCGTGGGCAGAGGGACGTGACCTTGTATTGCTCTCCCCCACGGGAAGTGGCAAAACGCTTGCTTACTTGTTGCCCGTGCTTGGCCGTTTGCAGGCAGATGTTGAGGGTGTGCAAGCCGTAGTGCTGGTGCCTTCGCGCGAGTTGGCTTTGCAGACAGAACAGGTGTTTAAGTCGATGAATACGCCGTTCAAGGCCGTCAGTTGCTATGGCGGCCGTCCGGCGATGGACGAGCATCGCACGCTCAAAGGAGTACGTCCGGCATTGGTAATTGCCACACCCGGCCGCATGAATGACCATTTGGGAAAGGGGAATATTGATGCTTCTACCGTACGCATATTGGTCATCGACGAGTTT
>CAZDAN010000253.1:0-2757 GCA_964503565.1 uncultured Bacteroides sp. | reverse complement strand
TATTGCCAGTTCTTCAGTCCGATCATAAAACCTCATAACAATCACAATTTAATGGTCATTAAAATAATGAGCGTTGCAAAGATATACAATATATAGGAAATGAAGCAAGAATTGATGTCGGAAAATTGCCTTTTTTTGCTATTTTTCATCAGGTGGCGGAGCAGAAACAGGAAACGGGAAACCGGGCGGAGGTATATGACACCGATTCCTCCGTCGGGCAGGAGCAGTAGTCAATCTTTTGTGGGAGGAAATAATCTTTTCAATGATGCCATAATCCAAAAGGGGCTGAACTCACACGTCCAACCCCTTCCTGTTATTACTTTGTTTTTGTTTCAGTTTTTTCTAACGAAGCAAGTGCTTTTTTCAATTGTCTGAGAATCTCTTCAGAAACGTGCATTGAAATGCGATCTGAAATCTCCTCAATCTTTTCTTTCGTCAATAGGATATCCTCTACTTCACACATCGGACACACGCTACTGTAATATATTCCTATCATAATGAAATTATACTCATTTGGCACTTATGCTATCAGATGAGATAGTCTGCACTGTCTCCATGAGTTGCTTTATGTTGTCTCTGGTAGATTGGTCTGAAGTTTCTCCTATAAAATAGAATATGCCAGCTATTAATGTGAACAAGATGGTGGAAACCACACCTGCCAAAATACTCACACCAAAAGTTTTAGCATTTGAAGGAATACAAGCAGAAATTTCCTTTTTTTCATAGATGAAATTATACTTTCCTGTCATATCAACCTACAACTTTAGCCAAAGCCTTGTTAGCTTCAGACACGATTTTTTCGCGTGAAAAAATCATAGTATGTACTCCCGCAACTGTATGACAACGAACAGACATATTCTGTGCATCCATTGATATTCCACGTTTTACTCCATGAATCATGGCTGCATTGCCACGCTTAACGCTTTCTCTTGATATTACTCTTGCCATAGCCTCTGATTTCTTGTTCATTTTTGAAATGTCCGCAAATATACATAAAAAATTTCGATACTAAGAAATTAACGACGGACTTTTTTATTGTTCGACCATTTTTAAGATTTCAGGCTCTACTCACCAAGCATCTTTTACCAATACCGTTGCATACCATTGTTGTAATCGAAGATACGTTCATCCACTCCGCCCGAATGGTTTTTCAAGTAAAGGATGGCATCTTTGGGGACAGTATAAATCAACGAATCGCTATCGGGAATCTGCCGACCCACAGAGTGCCATTGTCCTGCCGACCAATAGAACAGTTCATAGGTATCGCCCTTGCGGATGTAGTTTTCGCGGTTGCGGGCCGTATAGACAATACGTCGAATGGGACAGTTGCGTCCCAAGTCCAGTCCGGCCCAGCCTCCGTCGGGATGGTCGTAGTTGAACGATGTGGAGGGATTGCCGTCATAGACATTGATGAAGTCGTGGCCTTTGTCGCCATTCTTCCCGTTAGGTGTGCCAATGATACGGCCTTTCAGCCCCGTAGAATCTGTAGGAGTGGAATAGAATGTGACTTCTGCAACATTACAATAAGCCCCTGCCGGTCCGTGATAACGGACATACCGATAGGTTCGCCCTTGTGGCAGATGAACCACATTGTGCAGACGCAAAGGCAGCTGAGTAATCGTATGCAACGTGTCCACTATGCGGAAATCGGCATAATCGCTCCCCTCAAATGTTCCGCCCAACATACGTTGGGGAAATGACTCATAAATCTGATGATACTTATTCAGTAGTTTCACCTCCTCCAAGGTGTCGCCTGCATGGTAATAATGGATATCACCTGTAATCTTACTCAATTCGAAAGGTTCGGTAACGGGTATCAGTTCCCTATCCCGATAAACAGCCAGACAGAATACTACACGGCCGTGTATGTCGCGAAAGGTAATTCCCTGTTTGCTTGGGTAACTAAAGGTGACAGGCACCCAATTCATATGCGACGTGTGGCAGAGGTACACCATTTCCTTGCGCCCCACCTTCTCGGTCAGTTCCTCATAAGGGATAGTAAAGGTATAGGAGTATTTTTCGTTGTATGCTCGAGTCATATCGATATAGCAGGGATAACGGAAATTGGGGTGAACATCTTCCAACTTTCCACGGATGCGGTCTTGTTCCTCCGTATTCAAACTATAGGTCTGCCGATAGATTTTGGAACGGGCATCAAAAAAGGCTTCCGCTTCTTTTATGGCCTGTTTTTCGTACATGAAGTGGGTGTTCCCCTCCTTGTCCAAGACAAAGTTCCAGTAATGTGCCACATTGGCATCTCCACGCAGGGGCATATAGTCACATCCGCATGGTATGCCCACTGCCCGGAAGATATAGGTTAATCGGTCTGTCAGTTCACGGCATCCACCCGATACCCAATCTACCAAATCGGGACCGACATGAGGGCCGTAGCCTAACATGCTGGAGAAGCGGGATTCCTTTTTGGAAACTGAGTCCAACAACACTTGTGCTACGAACAATGGGTCTTCTGCCTCGGGAAGATGGCGTATGCTGTCCAAGTAGGGATTGAATTGGTTATAGACCTTTTCGCGCCAAGGTTTCAGCGTCTCGTCCTTGATACGGTGTGGCAGGATGTATTCACAGAAGTTCTCGAACGTGACATTCTTTCCCCAAGGTTGTTCCTGCCACACCTTGAATGCCCAGTCGATATTCTCTATCAGGTAATCGGGGGAAATCTGAATGTCGGGAATGGGGTTGGAGGTAATGGGCATATAGCGGCCGTACTTTGCCACAACTGAATCCCTTGCCTGACGGACT
>CAZDAN010000252.1:0-2785 GCA_964503565.1 uncultured Bacteroides sp. | reverse complement strand
GGTGATGACGATGGCCCGCGACCTTCGCACCCTCAACCGACTGATGGAGTGGGAGGCGAGGGGAGTCTCCGTTGTGAACGCTCCGCAAGGTGTGCTCGGTTGTGTGCGCCGCCCGATGACTGAAAAGCTGGTGATGCACGGAGTGCCCCACCCGAAGAGCTGGATATTCGCCACCGACGACCCCTTGCCTGCGGAAGTGACCTTCCCTTGTTGGCTCAAGAGGGGCGACTCGCACGTCATTGTAAAGGCGGATGTCAGCTATGCCGCCACCCGCGACGAAGCCCTCCGTGCAATGGCCGGCATGAGGGAGAGAGGCATTCCCTCGGTGGTCATCAACGAGCATTTGGCGGGCGACCTGGTGAAGTTCTACGGTGTGCAGGGCGACGCCTTCTTCCATTGGTTCTATCCCTCGGCCACCTCGCACAGCAAGTTCGGCCTGGAAGCCATCAACGGAGCGGCACAAGGTTTCCCCTTCGACCCCGTCAAGCTGAAGGGGATTGCCGACGAGGCCGCCCGCATCCTCCACGTCCCCATCTATGGAGGCGATGCCGTGGTGAGCGCCGATGGCACAGTCCGCATCATCGACTTCAACGACTGGCCCAGCTTTGCCCCTTGTCGCGCCGAGGCCGCACGGGCGATAGCGAGGAGGGTCTCTAAATAAAGAACAATATGACAACTACCGACAACAACAAAGGAGGCATTGCCTCCACCTATAAGTCGCTCGACACCGAGGAGCGCTTCGACATCTATTTCAACCGCCCGGTGGGGTACGTGTGGGCCTTGTTCTTCAAGGCGTTGCACGTCCATCCCAATGTGGTGACCATCCTCTCCATCCTTCTTGGAGCGGCGGCGGGCTACTTCTTCTATTTCCCCGATTGGCGGCTGAATCTCATCGGTGTCTTCCTGCTCGTGTGGGCCAACCACTACGACAGTGCCGACGGGCAATTGGCCCGCATGACGGGGCAGAAGACCCTGTGGGGACGCATCCTCGACGGTTTTGCGGGCGATGTGTGGTTCTTCTCCATCTACTTCTTCATCAGCCTCCGCCTCACTCCCACGTGGGGGGTGTGGATATGGCTCTTGGCCGCCCTTTCGGGCTTCATCTGCCACGCCAAGCAGTGTGCCTTGGCCGACTACTACCGCAACATCCACCTCTATTTCCTCAAGGGACGGGAGGGAAGCGAACTGGACAACTCCGCCCAGCAGCGCCGCCTCTTCCGCGAGGCTCTCTGGAAGGGACACTTCTGGTTCAAGCTCTTCCACTTCTTCTATGGTAACTACACCCGCTCGCAGGAGCAGATGACTCCCCGCTTTCAGCGCTTCTTTGCTTTGGTGAATCAGACGTATGGCAGCCATGTGCCCCAAGCCCTGCGCGACGAGTTCCGCATGGGGAGCCTGCCGTTGATGAAATGGGCCAACATACTCACCTTCAACACCCGCGCCATCGTGCTCTACATTGTGGTGCTGGCCGGTGTGCCTTGGGTCTATTTCCTTTTCGAGGTGACGGTGATGAACCTCATCTTCTTCTACATGCGTGCTCGCCACGAGGCATTGTGTGCCCGATTGACGGAGCAGATACAAGGGGAGGGCAAGGCATGAAGCAGAAGTACCGCAACATTTTCCTCTTCTTCGGCATTGCAGCCATCGTGCTGATGCTCTGCACCTTCGAGATGGATTATTCCGAGCTGTGGCAAAACCTGCTCAAGGCCGGACGGTGGTTTCCCGCCATCGTGGGCCTGTGGGTCTTCATCTATTTGCTCAACGCCTTGGCTTGGTACGTCATCATCCGCGACGGGCGGGATTGTCCCGTCTCCTTCTGGCGCATCTACAAGCTCACCATTTCGGGCTTTGCCCTCAACTATGCCACCCCCATGGGACTGATGGGGGGCGAGCCTTACCGCATCATGGAGCTGACCCCTTACGTGGGAGCCAGCCGAGCCACCTCGTCGGTCATCCTTTATGCCATGATGCACATCTTCACGCACATCAACTTCTGGTTCTTCTCCATCTTCCTTTACGTGACCCTCTACACCGTCACGTGGGAGATGGGCCTGTTGCTCGCCCTCATCGGCGCCTTCTGCCTGTTGGCCATCTACTTCTTCATGAAGGGGTATAAGAACGGCATGGCCATGCGCACGCTGAAGCTCCTGTGCCACGTCCCCTTCGTCAAAGGGTGGGCGAGGGGATTCGTCGAGCGCCAACACGAGACGCTGGAGCGCATCGACCGGCAGATTGCCCAACTCCACCAGCAACGCAAGCGCACCTTCTACGCCGCCTTTTCGCTCGAGTTCGCCTCGCGCATTGTGGGTTGCCTCGAGGTGTGGTTCATCCTCAACATACTCACCACCGACGTCAGCTTTGCCGCCTGTGTGCTCATCATGGCCTTCTCGTCGCTCTTCAGCAACCTGTTCTTCTTCTCGCCCATGCAGTTGGGTGCCCGCGAGGGAGGATTGGCCTTGGCCGTAGGCGGACTCTCCATCCCCGGTGCCTTCGGGGTCTATACCGGCCTGCTCACCCGCGTGCGCGAACTGATTTGGATTGTCATCGGCGTGGCGCTGATGAAGGTGGGGAATAATGATAAAAGGAGTTAGTAGGAGTTAAAGCCAAATGTATAGCCATTATGCAAGCAAAAACTATCGGCTTTTAACTCCCAGGCCTGAAAGGCCGATAACTCCTCTAACTCCTAAAAAATAGAGAAAACTATGATAAAAGGATTCATTTTCGATTACGGCGGCACGCTCGACACCAACGGGATTCATTGGGCGGAGGTGCTGTGGAAACAGTA
>CAZDAN010000251.1:0-2795 GCA_964503565.1 uncultured Bacteroides sp. | reverse complement strand
ACCGTTCACGCATGAACATCTGCTTCGTGATGGCTCCCGAGTACAAAGAACTGGAAGCCGACTTCATGAAGTTCGCTACCGAGAAGGGTATGGTCGGCATCAAGGGGCACCGTTCAGTAGGCGGTTTCCGTGCCTCTTGCTACAACGCCATGCCGAAAGAGAGTGTACAGGCACTGATTGATTGCATGCAGGAATTTGAAAAAATGCATTAATATTCTGTAGTTAGAGGAGTTAAAGGAGTTATCGGCCCTATGGGCCTAGGAGAAGTTCCCTTGAGCAAAGCGAAAAAAAGCCAATAGTGTCGTCTGGCATTAACGTCATGTAGCCATATATATGCAAATCATTTGGCTTTAACTCCTAACGAGCGAAGCGATGTGATAACTCCCAGCGAAGCGATAACTCCTTTAACTCCCTAAAAATAATAATTGGAAACATGAAAGTTTTAGTCGCAACAGACAAGCCGTTTGCCAAAGTGGCGGTGGACGGTATCCGTAAAGAGATAGAAGCAGCAGGTTACGAACTGGTGTTGCTGGAGAAATATGGCGAAAAAGCCAACCTGTTGAATGCCGTAGCCGATGTCGATGCCATCATCATCCGTAGCGATGTGATTGACGCCGAAGTGTTGGAGGCTGCCAAGCAATTGAAGATTGTGGTGCGTGCCGGTGCCGGATACGACAATGTAGATTTGGAAGCCGCCACTGCCAAAGGTGTATGTGTGATGAACACTCCCGGTCAGAACTCCAATGCCGTGGCCGAGTTGGCTCTTGGTATGATGGTGATGGCCGTGCGCAACATGTACAACGGTACTTCAGGTACAGAGCTGAAGGGCAAGAAACTGGGTATCCATGCCTACGGAAACGTGGGTCGCAACGTAGCCCGTATTGCCAAGGGCTTCGGTATGGAGATTTACGCCTACGATGCCTTCTGCCCCAAAGAGGCTATCGAAGCCGACGGTGCCAAGGCCGTAGATTCTGCTGAGGAACTCTATGCCGCTTGCGATGTCATCTCGCTGCACATTCCTGCCACGGCCGAGACAAAGAACTCCATCAACTACGACCTCGTTGGCCGTATGCCCAAGGGTGGTTTGTTGGTGAACACTGCCCGCAAGGAGGTGATTGACGAAGCCGGCCTTATCAAACTGATGGAAGAGCGTGCCGACCTGAAGTATGTGACCGACATCATGCCCGCCGCCAATGCCGAGTTTGCCGAGAAATTCCCTGCCCGCTACTTCTCTACACCGAAGAAGATGGGTGCACAGACTGCCGAGGCAAACATCAACGCCGGTATTGCCGCCGCCCAGCAGATTGTAGGCTTCCTCAAGGACGGTTGCGAACGTTTCCGTGTTAACAAGTAAATACTTTTTATAGGCACGGATTACGCGGATTGCACGGATTGAATATGAAAACCCGTGTCCATCCGTGTAATCCGTGCCTTTAACTTTTAACTTTTAATTTTTAACTTTTAACTTTTAATTTGTAGCAATGGCTATAATCAAACCATTCAAAGGAATACGTCCACCACAAGCATTGGTGGAGCAGGTAGAGAGCCGCCCTTACGATGTGCTCAACTCCGAAGAGGCACGCGCCGAAGCAGGCGACAACGAGATGTCGCTCTATCATATTATCAAACCCGAGATAGACTTCCCTGTAGGTACCGACGAACACGACCCGCGCGTCTATGACAAAGCGGCCGAGAACTTCCAGAAGTTCCAGGACAAAGGCTGGCTCGTGCAGGACGACAAGGAGAACTACTACGTCTATGCCCAGACCATGAACGGCAAGACACAGTACGGACTCGTGGTGTGTGCATACGTGGACGACTACATGACCGGTGTCATCAAGAAGCATGAGCTGACCCGCCGCGACAAGGAGGAGGACCGCATGAAGCACGTCCGCGTGAACAATGCCAACGTAGAGCCGGTGTTCTTTGCCTACCCCGACAATGCCAAGTTGGATGCCCTTGTGGCCAAATACACGGCCAAGGCTCCCGTCTATGACTTCATCGCTCCCATCGACGGATTCGGACACCAGTTCTGGATTATCGACGAAGCGGAGGACATCGCCGCCATCACCGCCGAGTTTGCCGCTATGCCTGCCCTCTACATTGCCGACGGACACCACCGCAGTGCCGCCGCCGCTCTCGTAGGTGCCGAGAAGGCCAAGCAGAACCCCAATCACCGTGGCGACGAAGAGTACAACTACTTCATGGCCGTATGCTTCCCTGCCAATCAGCTGACCATCATCGACTACAACCGCGTGGTGAAGGACCTCAACGGCCTCACAGCCCAGCAATTCCTCGATGCTGTCAGCCAGAATTTCATTGTAGAAGAGAAGGGCACAGATATCTACAAGCCTACTGCCCTGCACAACTTCTCGCTCTATCTGGAAGGCAAGTGGTACAGCCTCACCGCCAAGGAGGGAACTTACGATGACAACGACCCCATCGGGGTGCTCGATGTCACCATCTCGTCCAACCTTATCCTCGACGACATCCTTGGCATCAAGGACCTCCGCAGCGACAAGCGCATCGACTTCGTGGGCGGTATCCGCGGTCTTGGTGAGTTGAAGAAGCGTGTGGATAGCGGCGAGATGAAAGTGGCTCTTGCCCTCTATCCCGTCAGCATGAAGCAACTGATGGACATCGCCGACAGTGGAAACATCATGCCCCCCAAGACCACTTGGTTCGAGCCTAAGCTCCGCTCCGGACTGGTAATACACAAACTCGTTTAAAGAGTGAATTTATAGATTCTCAAAGGGGGATGTCAAGCAAAAAGACATCCCCCTTTTTTTAAGTTA
>CAZDAN010000250.1:0-2800 GCA_964503565.1 uncultured Bacteroides sp. | reverse complement strand
GCAGGACTATTTAACACTCCTCCTCTGTTTATAGAGGAGGGGGAAATCGTGTTTCACCGTATAAGCCACGAAGAAGCCCATCAGCAACGTATTGATAGCCAAGCGCAAGAAGATGTCCCACTCTGTGGGAACCAATGAAGAGAGGAAATAGAGCACAATGGCCAACGAAGCATAGCGGCCGATACAACGAAGGTCGTATCGGATGGGATATTTCTTTTGCCCGATAAAATAGGAAAGTAGCATACACACCCCATACCCTGCCACACCGGCCCAAGCGCAAGCCATGTAGCCATAGATGGGAACCAACAGGACATTGAGTAACACAATCACCACACATCCTGTCAGCGAGAACCAGGCTCCATAGTGTGTCTGGTCGGTCAGTTTGTACCAGAAAGAGAGGTTGAAGTAGATTCCCATGAATATCTCGGCTACCATTACGATGGGCACCACACGCAAGCCTTCCCAATAGGAGGAATCAATGATGTAGCGCAACAGGTCCATGTAGAACATCACGGCCAAGAATGCCATCAGCGAAAAGATGATGAAGTACTTCATGGCCTGTGCGTAGGTATCGCGGTTGTCCTTTTCGGCCGACTTGCCGAAGACGAAGGGTTCATAAGCATAGCGGAAGGCTTGGATGAGCATGGCCATAATCATTGCAATCTTACTGGCAGCTCCGTAGATTCCCAACTGGGCACGGGCGGCCTGTTCGGTGCCATCATAGACAAAGGGGAAAATGATTTTATCCACTGTCTGATTCAGGATTCCTGCCAGCCCAAGGATAAGGATGGGAAATGAATAGGTAAGGATGCGACGCCACAAACGGTAGTCGAACACATAACGGAAGCCGATCAGTTCGGGCCAGAAAAGAACCGTAACGGATGCCGTACAAACGAGGTTGATACCAAAGGCGTAACCCACTCCCACACCGGGATTATAGAAGCCTGCCACCCATTCGGGATGGCTTTCATACAGTGCCGGAAGGGCCACAAAGTAAAGCAGGTTCAGCCCGATGTTCATGATGATGAAGAGCAGTTTCAGTCCGGCAAACTTCAGTGCCTTCTTCTTGTATCGCAACCACGCAAAGGGAATGCTTTGGAAGGCATCCAATGCCACTACGGCGGCCATCATGCCGATGTATTCGGGATGGTCGGCATAGCCAAGAAAGCCAGCCACTCCATCCAGATTACCCACGATGAGCAGGAAGAACAGCAACGACGTGCTGAATACCGATATAAGAATGGTACTATAGACCCGTGTCGGCGACTCTTCTTGCTTATTGGCGAAGCGGAAGAAGCCCGTCTCCATACCGTAAGTAAGGAGCACCAACATCAGCGCCGTCAGTGCATAGACGTTGGTGATGACACCGTAGCCGCCCGAGGCAGCGCTCAACTTGGCAGTGTACAGGGGTACTAACAGATAGTTGAGGAAGCGGCCTACGATGCTGCTTAATCCATAGATGGCCGTCTCTTTGGCCAGCGATTTCAAGTTTGCCATATTATCTTTTTTTATATTAAAAGAGGCTTTCCATTCCGTTGTCGCCGCGTAGGGGACGCTTTCCCAAATGGCGATAGGCCAATTCGGTCACTTCGCGTCCACGAGGGGTGCGCTTGATAAATCCCTCCTTGATGAGGAACGGTTCATAAACCTCTTCCACTGTACCGGTATCTTCACCGATGGCGGTGGCGATGGTGCTCACGCCTACGGGGCCGCCCTTGAACTTGTCGATAATGGTGTTCAATATCTTGTTATCAATCTCGTCCAAACCGTGGCGGTCGATGTTCAGTGCTTCGAGGGCATATCGGGCAATCTCCGTGTCGATGCATCCGTTTCCTTTCACCTGAGCAAAGTCGCGTACACGACGCAGCAGGGCGTTGGCTATACGCGGTGTACCACGGCTGCGGCCGGCAATCTCGGCGGCTGCCTTGGGGTCGCACGGCACGTTCAGAATCTTGGCCGAGCGGAGTATGATGCGCGTCAGCACCTCGGCATCGTAGTATTCCAAATGCAAATTGATGCCGAAACGGGCACGTAGCGGAGCCGTCAGCAATCCACTACGGGTAGTGGCTCCCACCAGCGTGAAGGGGTTGAGCCCTATCTGTATGCTCCGGGCCGAAGGGCCTTTGTCTATCATGATGTCGATGCGGTAGTCCTCCATGGCCGAGTAGAGGTACTCCTCCACGATGGGACTGAGGCGGTGAATCTCGTCGATAAAGAGCACATCGTTCGGCTCCAGCGAAGTGAGCAGTCCGGCCAGGTCGCCCGGTTTGTCGAGGACGGGGCCGCTGGTTATCTTGAATCCCACTCCCAATTCGGCGGCAATGATTTGGCTCAACGTCGTCTTTCCCAATCCCGGAGGACCGTGTAGCAGGGTGTGGTCGAGGGGTTCGCCACGCAGGCGGGCAGCCTGAACGAAGATGCTGAGGTTCTCCACCACCTTGTTCTGGCCGCTGAAATCACTGAAGCGCAAGGGGCGCAAGATGTTTTCATACTCCCGTTCGCGGTTGGAGTACTGCTCTTCGCGTATGTCAAAGTTTTCTTCCATGTTTTCTCTGTTTCTTGAAAAGATGCTCCAAAGTTACGCAAACTTCTGCACGTAGCGATGAATTTTCGACGTATTCTTTCATTTTCCCCATCCTTTGTCGTATCTTTGCCGCATAAGAAGACAGAAAATCAGCATACACGCATTTATGGTACTCAATTACATTTGGATAGGATTCTTCCTCATCGCCTTCGTGGTGGCGGTGGTCAAGTTGGTATTCATGGGCGATATGGAGGTGTTTCCCGCCATGATGAACTC
>CAZDAN010000249.1:0-2801 GCA_964503565.1 uncultured Bacteroides sp. | reverse complement strand
TTGTCTCTTACTATTTGTTATAGGAATAACTACAGGGATTAATTCCATATTCGGACAGTCCGCCTGTCAACTTACTGTTATATTTCGTTCACAAAGTTAATGCAAACCTATAAAAAAAACAAAATATATCCGTTGTTTTTTACTGATTCATAGCAATCATTTTCTATTTAATCCGTACCTATACACACAAAAACATCACGAGCAGTGTAACCACTGCACCAACCGAGCAGGGATGCCACGGTGGTCAAGTTACGATGTGGACAATAATTCTCGATTATTAACGTCAAAAAAACATCCGATTATAACAAACATTGATTCTTACGCTCAGACGCGTATCAGCTTCTACGAAGCCCGTTTCCAAAACGAAACAAACGACCAACTTGTAAATAACTTCAACTCTCTGACCACCTCCCGTGGATGGACGGCTGAGCGTTCATTCTTCACGACAGCCCTCATCAGCGAACTGCAACGACGCGGTATCGACCTATCGGCCATCGGCCAAACGGACACTCACGGGAAAGTACTCTCCATAGCCCACCGCCCCGTGCGATATGATAAAGAAGAACATGCACTGGTGACCATAACAACAATCCATTTCTCTCAAATCCGATAGAATCAGTCAAAAAGAAAGGGGACGGATTCGCCCCGTCAGGTCACATCGGCCATCTGCCGCCACCTGCTGTGCCAAGTGGTGCGGAAAGGGATTCTATCCGCTCAGCCTCTGCTCCATCAATGGTGAGGGTGTAAGGCTTGCCCGCCTGCAACTCGGGTGATGAGAACAGGAGGGTGGCACCGTCCATCCGGTAGGTACGGTCGGACTTGTAGGAACAGATATCCTTGACAGCATATTCTTTGCCTGCCTCTATATTGTTCTGTCGCCACTGTATGGAGAGTTGGCGCGACTGCTCGTCGGGCATGGAGTGCCGGCCACCGACGGCAACAATTGTTCCTCCGTTAATGAACAGGCGGTAGCCCTCTTCGTCGGCACAGTCCAGTCCGCCTTCCGGCATTCCGTTGCCACAGGCAAACACATCGCCTCCGTTGATTATGAGGTTGCAGTTGGCATCAATGGCATCGTTGACCATCGAATATGCCCTCACTCTTCCTCCGTTTATAATCAAATCGCCTTGAGCATTGATGGCATCGTCCTGGGCGGCGACTTCCACTATTCCACCGTCAATCTGCATGATGAACTTCGACTCTACTCCTTCGCTCGACTCGCCACCAGCGGCCTTGACCACGGTGTGGCCTCCACGGATATACATGTTCCGCCCACAGGTCAGCGCCTTGTCTCCACTGAATGAACAGTCCACATTCAGAATGCCGCCATACATGTAGAGTTCGTTTTCGGCATTCACCCCTTTGCCGGACAATGCCCTCACGGTAATGTCGTTGCCGGGACGGAGCATAAGGCTTGCTTTACTCTTCAGCCCCACCTTGTTATTGCTCTGTATCTGCAGGGTTCCCTTTCCGCTCACGGTCAATGGACCTGTACAGACAAAGGTGCCGTCAATCTTCAGTTTCTTTTTCATCATCGGCTTCTTCATGCGTATGCCATACTGCACATGGTAGTCTTCGGGATTCTCCTCGCGGTCACGATTCATGAATGGCATAGGCATTTCGCCCGGCTGGAAATCAGGCATACCTTCTCCATTGGGCATTTTCCCATCCGGTTCCATCGGAGGGAATCCCATCATGGGAGGCATCTCGGGGTTATGACAATCGGAAAGTTCGTTCACACTCCCTTCGGCCAACACGGCATAGACATGGTTCTTGCCCTGCGACAAGATGGCATCGCCACGCTGGCTTTTCACAGTGACATTGTTGAACAGCAATTTGAGTGGGGCGCTGATGTTGAACTTCAAGGCCCCATTCTCTGTCTTTCCTTGGAGCTCGATGACCAGAGGGGTAGCCAACCCTGACGTAATGGTCAGGTAGGCTCCATCTGCTTCGACCTTCACGCCCTCAGGAAGATTGGTAACCTCGGCACTGTCATCCGAGAAGACAATCTGAGCCGGTTTGCCGAACTTGACATTCTCCACATAATAGTTGTACAGGGTGTCAGTCTCCGACTTCACCACCACATCTTCATCTTGTGGCATTTCTTTGGCAAACTCCACCCCGAACTGGTTCAAGCCGCCCCCAAAAGGCATCATCCCACCTCCTGGCGGCATCATCCCATCCATCGGCATCATGCCGGGCATCATTGGATTGGGGAATCCGTTTTCACTATTTCTGTCCTGTGCTGACAATCCCATGTGCAGACTTATCAGGCACAAGGCTAAAGCTCTGAAATTATACATATTTAGGTTCTTAATTGATAATTTGTATTTCCTTTATTTTCGCTACAAAGATACGATATTTATTTGAATATATTGCAGTATCAACTAAAAAGAGGCGCGGACTTCACAGATTAACACGGTTATTTATTTTATCCGTGCAATCCGCGAAATCCGCGCCTATAAGGTCCGTACTCTTTAAGGGAGGTTCTATAAATTAGTTCCTTCGTTTATTCGGGGTGGTTCTCTGCTTGGACGCTTTGCTTGTCTTTTTGGTCTTTTTCTCCTTATCTCCTTGATACGTAGCCCGCTACGCATCTTCGTAGATAAGAAGGAAAATCCTCAAAAATCCGAAGCAAATCATCGCAAGCTAATTTATAGAACCTCCCTTAAGCGATTACGGCATAGGCAGCAGGCCTTCCCACTTGACGTTCCATGTGCCGTCTTTGGGGAATCCGGGAGTAGGTTCGGTGCATCCGTCCCATCCGGCACACATGACGGCCATGGCGGTGAGGAGGCCAC
>CAZDAN010000248.1:0-2804 GCA_964503565.1 uncultured Bacteroides sp. | reverse complement strand
TGGAGCGCATCAAGAGCCGCCATGGCACACACACCATCGACCATGCCGAAAAGATAGGTCTCGGTTCGAAGAAGTATGAGTTGGTGAGCATTGACAAATAAGGCACTTTCCTCCCCTACCTGAAAAATATTTTTCCCAGACACGGAAGAAAAATCTCTCGCGTCTGGGATTTAATTTTATAACACCTCTCTTTTAAAAGGCTGAACACATACGAGGGATTTAAAATAGTACCCAATCGCTTTTCTGTAACATTTAATCGCTGTTTCTTGCGTGAATACAAATATAAATTCATACCTTTGGGCACAAATTACTTAACAACCATACAATAAACTTTGTTGAATATGAAAAAACTACTATCAGTATTGTTCGCATGTGCCTGTGCTTTTCAGGCAGAAGGCAATGTTCAGCCCAAAGTGACATTCGTCACTCCGTCCATTGTTCGTGTACAATGGGCACCCGAGGGTGAATTGAAAGGAAACGAAACGACAGTATGTATCTACGAACAAGAAAATGTAAAAGTAAAGACCAAAGTCCAAAAAGGAAAGACAATCTATCGGACAGACGAACTGATTGTTGAAATGGACAACCACACCGGTGCACTGACTTTTACCGACCGCAAATCAGGAAAGCTCCTGTTGTCTGAGAAGTCACAAAATCCACGCGTCCACCAATTAGTGGCCCAAGAACAGGTCGTGTACGACGAGAACTCTGCCCGTATGGTGGAAACTGCAAACGGGAAAATCACCCAAAAGGATGTTTTACGCCGCGACACGCTTTCAACCTCCAACCGCTATTTATGCAACTTCCTCTTATCTGCCGACGAAGCGGTTTATGGATTGGGCGCTCACATGGAAGATTACATGAACCTTCGTGGAAAGACCATGTATTTGTGCCAACACAACCTCAAGACCATGGTGCCTATGCTGCAATCCACATCGGGATATGGATTGCTCTTCGACGCAGGATGTGCCATGATTTACAAAGACTCCACCCTAACAAACGGGCAAAGCGAAATGACACTACAGATGGAGGCTGCCAACGAAGTGGATTACTACTTTATGAAAGGCAACTCCATGGACGAAGTGGTGGCACAATATCGCTATCTTACAGGAGGTGTCCCCATGTTGCCACGTTATATGACCGGTTATGTACAAAGTCGCGAACGCTACGTCAGCCAGCACGACCTTCTCAGCACATTAAATGAGTTCCGTCGCCGCCATATTCCTATAGATGTCATCGTACAGGACTGGAACTATTGGCCACAAGGATGGGGATACGCAAAGATGGACCGCCGACATTACCCCGATCCAAAGGGAATGGCCGACTCTGTCCACAAACAGCATGCACACCTGATGATTTCCGTATGGCCCAATCCGCAGAATTGCCCCGAAGAAGAGCTCTTCCGCAAAGAAAATCTGATGCTCGAACACTCCATCTACAATGCATACAGCGAAAAAGGCCGTAAGATGTATTGGGACATAATCAACGAAGAATTTTTCAGTCAGGGATTCGACGCCTGGTGGACCGACTGTAGCGAACCGGTAGATGCCGACTGGGGATGGCGTGCAAACTATGGATGGGACAACCACAAGGAACGTTGGGAGCTGAACACCAAGATGCTGTCCGAAGTCAGTGGAGCAGAGCGCTCACAGCTATTCTCGCTCTTCCACTCACGTGGCATCTATGAACACCAGCGTGCCACCACAGATGAAAAGCGCGTAGTGAACCTTACCCGTTCAGGATATGCCGGACAGCAACGTTACGCGACCATCAACTGGAATGGCGACACCCATGCTTCATGGAAATCCTTCAAGCGCCAGATTCCTGCCGGCCTCAACTATATGGCAACCGGTAATCCCTATTGGACTGTGGATGTCGGATGTTTCTTCACCCGCAAAGATGGCCGATGGTTCTGGAATGGCGACTACCCTCAAGGTAATGCCGACCCCGCTTTCCGTGAATTCTATACCCGCATGATGCAATGGGCCACATTCCTGCCAGTTTTGCGCAGTCATGGAACCGACACCCAGCGCGAACCTTGGTTCTTCGGCGAACCGGGAGCCCTCTATTACGATGCCATTCTCGACATGATAAATCTTCGTTATACGTTGACACCCTATATCTATTCATTGGCAGCACAGCAAACCTTTGACAACTACTCCATGGCACGTTTGTTGGCCTTTGACTTCCCGAACGACAAAGAGGCACACGACATCAAGGACGAATACATGTTTGGTCGCATATTGGTATGTCCCGTAACCGACGCAGGCGCAACAAGCCGTCGTGTATATCTTCCCCAAGCGTCCCAAGAGGCACCATCCGCTTGGATTGACTTCTGGACAGGCAAGTCCTACGATGGCGGCCAGTGGATTGAAGCGTCAGCCCCCCTTAACCGCCTGCCTCTCTTTGTCCGTGCAGGCTCACTCATCACCACCACCGAAGTGGCCGAATACAGCGCCGCACAAAAGGGAAAACCCATTACAATAAACATCTATCCCGGAGCCGATGCGACGTTTACACTCTATGAAGACGAAGGAGACGGCTACGACTATGAGAAAGGCGAATACGCCAACATCCAATTGCAATGGGACGAATCCCGACGTACACTCCACATCGGCAATTGCGAAGGCCAATACCAAGGAATGCCCACCACACGCACATTCATCGTGCACACACCGTGGAACGACCAGCAAGTTGAATACCAGGGAAAGAAATTGAAAATCAAGCTATAACCACTCCCTCTATTGTAACTTAAAGTATATTGATGATTTCTAATTGGTTGCGTCAAAGAAAGAATCTTCAGG
>CAZDAN010000247.1:0-2813 GCA_964503565.1 uncultured Bacteroides sp. | reverse complement strand
GTGTCCTCTCAAGTGGTCAGCGGCTGACCTCTCGAGAGGTTAGCCGCTAAAGGGTGGGAAAAAGGCGATTTTTGCTTGATTTTCCCAACCCAAAAATGCATAAATATACAGTGGGTGTATATTTATGCACAACAGACCGCGTGAGAATCGCGTATATGGGCGCGGATTTTCTTTTGTTCGAAAAATGGGTAAAATTTCGATAGTGTCGTAAACGGCTGATACTCAGTCTGAATGGCAAAGGTGGTTCCCGCTACTATGGCTGTTGTCGATGGCGGTGGCAATGAGTAGTTTGTGCATTGTGATTTCTGTTTCTTGACACATAAGCGGTAAATTTGTTTACATAAGGGGCGCAGACTCATTTGTGCAACAGAGAACATGATGCACCAATGGATGAAAGGGGAGGGGAGTTGCATACGATGCGACCTTTGGAATGTATATTTATGCAATTTTGGGGGCGTTTTTGCCCTGTTTTTTGCATAAAACCATAAAAATGGGGCAAAAACTGTATATTATTTCATTTTTATTTGTACTTTTGCGGCTCATTTGGAATAAGCAGATAAAAAATGAAGAAAAAGACCAATCGACTTGACATTATCAAGATGTTGATATCGAGCAGAGAGATATGTAGCCAAGAGGAACTGTTGGACTACTTGAAAAAGGAAGGTATGGGGATAACCCAAGCCACTCTGTCGCGCGACTTGAAGCAGCTGAAGGTAGCTAAGGCTTCGAGCATGACGGGAAAGTATGTATATGTGTTGCCCAACAGTACCGTATATCGTCGGTTGCCGGAGAGTGACAGCCCTGTGCACGAAATGATGAAATATACGGGATTCATTTCCATCAACTTCTCGCACAACATTGCGGTCATCCGCACTCGTCCGGGGTATGCCAGCAGTTTGGCATACGATATTGATAATCAGAATCTGAACGAAATTGTGGGCACCATTGCCGGCGACGATACCATCATGTTGGTCATCCGCGAGGGAGTGACACACGATCAGGTGCGCCACGCTCTGCACCACATTGTTCACAATCGGATTTGACAATCTCGCAAGCAATCACCAATTGCCTATGCGTAATATATATATATAAGGTAAAAAAAGGAAAAACAAGGAAATGGAAAAGGAAAACAAACCAATCATAGACGTGATGGTGGCCGATGCCTCACACGAGGTGTATGTGGACACTATTTTGGACACGATTACTGCCGCCGCCAAGGTGCGTGGCACAGGCATTGCCAAGCGTACGCACGAATATGTGGCACAGAAGATGAAGGAGGGAAAGGCCATCATCGCCCTTTGTGGCGACGAGTTTGCCGGATTCTGCTACATCGAGAGTTGGGGAAACAAGCAGTATGTGGCCAACTCGGGACTTATCGTTGTGGAGAAATTCCGTGGACAGGGATTGGCCAAGCGCATCAAGCAGGCCGCCTTCACACTGAGCCGCCTGCGCTGGCCGCACGCCAAGTTGTTCGGACTTACCAGCGGAGGGGCGGTGATGAAAATCAACACCGAATTGGGCTATGTGCCCGTACCTTTTACCGAACTGACGGACGACGAGGCCTTCTGGCGCGGATGTGAGGGATGCTGCAACCACGATGTGTTGGAGCGAACCGGCCGTCGCTATTGCATCTGCACGGCAATGCTGTATGACCCGGAGAAGGCTAAGAAGGCCTCCTCCGACTCCCCCAAAGGGGGAGAGTAAAACTCCCGATTATATTTAATTAGACAAACATGATATGGAAGCAAAGAAAAAAGTAGTAGTGGCCTTCAGCGGTGGACTCGACACCTCGTACACCGTGATGTATCTGGCCAAGGAGAAGGGCTATGAAGTGTATGCAGCCTGTGCCAACACTGGAGGTTTCAGCCCTGAACAATTGAAAGCAAACGAGGAAAACGCCTACAAGTTGGGCGCGGTGAAATATGTGACTTTGGACGTGACGAAGGAATACTACGACAAGTCATTGAAATACATGGTGTTCGGTAATGTGTTGCGTAACAACTGTTACCCCATTTCGGTAAGCTCGGAACGCATCTTCCAGGCACTGGCCATTGCTCGCTATGCCAGAGAGATTGGTGCCGATGCCATCGCTCACGGTTCGACCGGTGCGGGTAACGACCAGATTCGTTTTGACATGACCTTCCTCGTGATGGCACCGGGTGTGGAAATCATCACCTTGACACGCGACGGCAACCTCACCCGTCAGGAAGAGGTGGATTACCTGAATAAGAATGGTTATTTTGCCGACTTCACCAAGCTGAAGTATTCCTACAACGTGGGCATCTGGGGCACCAGCATCTGCGGAGGCGAAATCCTCGACAGCACACAGGGATTGCCCGAAAGTGCTTACCTGAAGCACCCCACCAAGGAAGGCTCCGAGTTGCTGAAACTCGGTTTCGAGAAGGGTGAACTTGTCTCGGTCAACGGTACCCGCTACGAGGACAAGATTGCAGCCATTCAGGCTGTAGAGGAGATTGGTGCGGCATACGCCATCGGTCGCGATTGCCACGTGGGCGACACCATCATCGGTATCAAAGGCCGCGTAGGCTTCGAGGCTGCTGCTCCTATGCTCATCATCGGTGCGCACCGCTTCTTGGAAAAATACACGTTGAGCAAATGGCAGCAGTATTGGAAGGAGCAGGTGGCCAACTGGTATGGCATGTTCCTCCACGAAAGCCAGTATCTGGAGCCTGTAATGCCCGACATCGAGGCTATGCTCACCAGCAGCCAGCGCAACGTCACAGGCGAGGTAACGCTCGAACTCCGTCCGTACAGTTTCCAGACCATGGGTGTGGATTCTCCCAACGACCTTG
>CAZDAN010000246.1:0-2837 GCA_964503565.1 uncultured Bacteroides sp. | reverse complement strand
GATGGTGATGGGGGTGCGGATGGCCTTTTCGCCGTCTTCGCTTACCTTATATATCCACTGTCCGCCGGTGGATTGGTAGAAGTTGCCGCGCGGGATGACCACTGCCTCTTCGGGTTGTCCCAGTTCTATCTGCACGCGGTAGCTCTTTCCCACGCGCACGTTGTCGGGCATCTTGTCGGCAAAGACGAGGTCAACGTCGAAACTGCGATCCTTCACCTCGGGCACCACCTTGGTAATCTTCAGCGGGAAGCGCGTGCCCTGATAGAGGATGGTGGCGGGCAGACCGGTGGTGACGCGGTCGATGTAGTATTCGCTCAGCGAGGTGTGAATCTTGTATTGGCTCAATACTTTGATTTCGCCCACCTTGCTGTTGCCGCCCACCTGTTGGCCGGGTGTGGCCTGGATGAAACTGAGCTGGCCGCTGATGGGGGCACGCACCACCAGGTCGGCTTGACGCTCCAGTTCGCGGGCAAACTTCTTGCGCTCGCGTTCCATATCGGCTTGCAGCATCTGGCGGCTCAAGGCACTGGCCACCGAGTCGTAGCGCAGGCTCTCCATTTGCAAGGCCGTTGTTTGCCGTTTGAGTTCATACTCCTCCTCGGCCACCTCCAACTCGGCTTTGCTTTTGATGCCCATGGCAAACTCTTCCTTGGCCAGTTCGTAGTTCTTCTGCTGGCGGCGCTGCTCGTGGCGGGCGGTCAGAATCTGTTGGCGCAGGTTCAGCGTCTGTTTCTCCATGTTGATTTCCTGATTGCGATAGTTCACGAGCTGTTTTTCATACTCGTCGCGTCGGTCGTTGATGATGCGCGTCAGTTCGGGGTTCACCAGTGTCAGGATGGTGTCGCCCTGCTCCAGCATAGCGCCCTCTTCGGCCACAATGCGTTCCACACTGCCCCCCTCCTTGGTGTTCACTTGGATGGTGAGGATGGGCTGCACCAGTCCCTCCACGTCCACATACTCCATGAAGCGGCCGGTCTCTACGGCAGCGATTTGAATACTCTCAGTGTCGATGCGCTGTTTGCGCGGCCCCATTGAAAGGCTGATGACATAAACGACCATGCCGAGGAACAGCACGGCGGCCAGCAGATAGTACTTGTAGCGGATGTACCAGGGGCGTTTTTTCAGTTGAATGTCCATATATTCTTTTTTTGTTTTAATTTGTTTCTTTTTTAGGAGTTAAAGGAGTTATCGCAGGCTTTGGCCTGCTAGCCAAATGTATAGCAAAACTATTGGCTTTAACTCCTAGGCCCATAGGGCCGATAACTCCTTTAACTCCTCTAACTCCTTAAATTTCTCAATCTCCCTCTAACTCCTTATTTCTCATACTCCCATTCAATGTCCTTTCCCTTCTCAAAGTCATACCCCGTGAGGCTACGCAGGGTGTAGTAGAGGCTCCAGTAGTTGCGCAGGGCGCTGATGCGATTGCGTCGGGCACTGTCCTTTTCGCTGGTGGCCGAGTTGAGGTCGAGGATGGTGCTCTTGCCCATCAGGTAGAGGCGGCGTGCCACCTCGAAGCGGCGTTCGGCGGTGATGTCCGTCTTGGCCAGGATGTTCATCTGTGCCCCCTGCTGGTTGAACTGGCGCACCAGTTTGCGCACGTTTTCTTCAAAGTCACGTTCGCTCCGGTCGATGTTCAGGTAGGTCAGTTCGCGGCTCGAGCGGGCTATCTTCACCTGTCCGCGTCCGCGTCCCCAGTCGAGGATAGGCAGCGACAGGCTGATGCTGGCCATCTGTGAGTTAATGGGGTCGCGATAGGCCGTCTGCACGTCGGGCCCCGTCTGGGTGAGACCGAATTGCAGGTAGATGCTGGCCTTCAGTCCGGCGTTGGCCTTGGCGTTGGCCACGCTGCGGTCGCTCTGCAGGCGTGCCCGCTTGAAGTACTCCGGGTCGGGGCTGTTCTCGTAGGCCATGGCCAAGGCTTCGTCCACCGGCACCATGAAGTGGGGGACCGAGTCGTCCAACTCCACGCGGATGTTGACATCGTCCTGCAGGGCGAGGAATGAGCGGAGCGACTGCATGCAGTCCTCCACCGAGAACTGTGCTTCGATGCGGTCGTTCTCGGCACTCAGCTTGCTGATTTCCAATTGCAGCATCTCGTTCTCGGTGATGGTGCCGATGCCGTATCGCCCTTGGGCAAAGCGGTAGAGCGTGTCGGCCGAGGCATAGTTGAAGGCCGCAATCTCGGCATTCACCTGGGCTGTGGCCAGGTTGAAGAAGTAGCTGCAGGCCGATGAGGCCACCAGCTCCATCGCCTCGTTGTACTGCTTGCATGCTTCGCGGTAGGCGATAGGCTCGATGCGGCGGTCCCACTTCAGCGAGTTCACCCCGAACAGGTTTTGGCTGTAGCCGATATAGATGGGGCGTGTGCTGAAGGAGGTCTCCTTGTCCTGTCCCTCGCGGAAGAAGTCCGAGCGGTCGAGCGACGAGGTGATGGAGAAGGTGCCGCCCGTGAGTGCAATGTTCTGCTGGATGCTCAAGTTCAGGTCGGTGCTGAGGCTGTTCTGCTCCAGGTACTTGTACGAACCGTCGGGCTGGAGAATCTTGTTGATGCTGCGGTTGTAGCTGGGATTGGAGCTCAGCGTCACCGATGGCAGGTAGTTGGCCTTGTAGTTGCGGTAGCTCAACTCGGCCGACTCGCGGCTGAGG
Source organism: uncultured Bacteroides sp. (assembly GCA_964503565.1). GTDB lineage: Bacteria > Bacteroidota > Bacteroidia > Bacteroidales > Bacteroidaceae > Phocaeicola_A. The sequence continues at coordinate 191 of CAZDAN010000246.1, read as the reverse complement.
CGGGCACTGACGGCGCTGGGCGACTGCTCTTGTGCCAGGCGGATGACTTCGTTGAGGGTCAGCCGCAGCTCGTGCTTCTCTTGTGCACCTGCCGTCAGGATCAAGGCCGATAGCAGCAGGGCAATTGATAGTTGTTGTTTCATATAGTTTCTTTTTTTTAGGAGTTAGAGGAGTTATCGCTTCGCTAGGAG